>JABLXD010000042.1 GCA_013178285.1 Methanofastidiosum sp. | reverse complement strand
CGGAGCGTTAATTATTATTAAAGCTTCTTTATTTAATTCTCTTGATATTTTCAAAGCTTCAATATTCACTTTATGATCGGAAGTTGTAATTATAATCTCTTTAAATTTTGAAATATTAACGCCTATGAGATTAAAGGATTTTGTAAAATCAAAAAGATAAGTCTTGCAGCCAATCCTTTCTGCCCTGCTTAAAGCTTGCATATTCTTATCTATGACAACTACGTCCTTGCCTCTCTTTTTTAAGACTAATGAAACAGCATATCCGATTTTTCCCGCCCCGAAAATAAGAGACATGAGCCTAATTATAGGTGGAAATATATATTCTTAACTGATATGACCAAAATAATTATAAATGATACTATTATTTACCTGTTGAGGTATGTCTTTGGAAGGTTCAGTAGACGATGAAATTATCAAAATTTCACAAGAATTGAAGGCTTTGGAATCTGAGGCGGAAATTTATAAGAAGGAACTTTTAACATTTAAGCAAAAAAGAGATGAAAAAAACGCTCAAGTTTCGGATCTAATAAAAAAAGGGAAAGAAAATAAAGATCTTAGAGATAAAGCTAACGAGGAAACTAAAAAATACAAGGCTTTACGTGAAGAAAATAGTTCCAAATTGAAAAAAATCTATGAATCTTTAAATAAAATTAAAGAAGCAACTAAAAACAAGGATATTACTTCCTCTTCAGAGATTGAAAAGAAGATAGATAACATTGAATGGAAACTTGAAACAGAAGTTCTCTCTTTAGATAAAGAAAGACAACTTGTTGACATTATAAAAGACTTAAAAAAGGACCTCAAAGAGTCAAAAACTCACGAAGAGCTTTCTAAAGAAGCTCGCTTTTCTAGAAAAGATTTGGATACCTTAAAAAAGAATTCTGAGGAATACCACAAAAAAGTTTTAGAATTATCTGATGAATCAACAAAGTACCATGAGCGTATGATTTATTATTTTAATACCTCCGAGGATATCAAAAAAGAAGCCGATAATATACACAAGAATTACATTGAAAAGAAAAAACAAGTCGATGAGATTTATGATAAAATCAGGGAACTAAGGGCTAGTGTAAAGGGATTAGAGATTAATTCTAGAAAAACTGAGAAACAGGAAAAAGAGAAAAAGATAAAAGAAAAGAAAAAGGAACTATCAAAGAAAAGTGAGGATATACTCGAAAAATTTAAAAATGGAGAAAAACTCACTTTAGAAGAATTAAAAATTCTTCAAGCTGGAGGAAATATTTGATAGTAGAGATATCTTTTGTTCCTATTGGAGTTGGCACGTCACTAAGTCGATATATTGCTAAAGTTATATCGAACATCGAAAAAAGTGGATTAAAATATCAGCTTACTCCCATGGGCACAATAATTGAAGGCGAATGGGCCGAAATATCTAATTTAATTGATTATTCACATAATTTAATATTTGAAATGGGAATAGAAAGGATTATAACTAACATAAAGATTGATTATAGATTGGATAAGAAATCATCTATGCAAGATAAAATAGAATCTGTCAAAAAGAAGATGGTAGAGACCGATGTTTGAGAAAAAAATATTGGTGCTTTCAGTTGATAGGGATAATGACCTTGGAGAAAAAACAGGCATTAAAGGACCGCTAATCGGAGAAAAAAATATCCTAAATGCCGCAATGGAACTTGGTACAGCTGACCCTACAGAATCTGATACAAATGTTCTTTTTAGAGCAATACAAGTTTTTCGTAAATTGAAAAAAGAAGAAACTCCTTGTGAAGTTGTAGCACTAACGGGAGATATTGATGTTGGGGTTAAATCAGATATAGTTCTATCCGATCAACTTGATCAAGTGCTTAAAAAAATTAAAGTTAAAGGAGTAATCCTTGTAACAGATGGTCGCGAAGATGAGAATATTCTACCAACTCTTCAATCAAAAGTTCCAATAATTTCTATAGATAGGATAGTGATACAGCAAAGTGAAACAATTGAAGAAACTTATTTCATCCTTCATAGGTATATAAAGGAAGTAATGGAAGACAGAAAACTTGCGGGGCTCATGATAGGAGCTCCAGGATTAATTTTTCTTCTTTTTGGCGCAGCCTTTTTGTTAGGTAAACCACAACTGGGGTGGTTTGGATTTTTGTTTGTTCTAGGGATTTACTTATTTTTCAAGGGATTTGGAATTGATAATTTCTTAAAAAGAGAGTTTTCTCCAAAAAGAGTTGGATTTGTATTCTATCTTATTGCAGTATTATTGGGGATTCTTGGAGTATGGCAGAGTTATTACTACCTTCTTCAGTTTCCAACTTGGCAGAGCATACCTCTAGTAATCGCAACAATTCTATCGCGGATTGAGCTGATATATGTAGCTTTTGCAATAGCAATGTTTGGAAGATTCTTAGAAGCTTACTCTACAAACAAAAAGGAAGTAATGAGCACACTTGCACTGACATTTTTCACTGCAGTATTTTCGTTTATCCTTTACCAGTCAGCCAATTTCATCTTAGGATCTATATCTTTAGAAATTCTAATGATTTATTTAGTCGTAGCTGGTAGCTTGACAGTCTTATTCATGAGATTAACAGGGAAATTAAGAGTAAAAATTATGCCCGAGGCCTGCAGTTAGCAAGCTCTTGCAATTTTTCAATACCGCTCTCCATTCCAATTCCGTAAAGTATGTCTCCTTCTTGAACTTTGAAGTATTTCTTCGGAGAATAGATGTAGTCTTTACCCCTTTTTATTAAGAATATGTAGATTCCCGTTTTACTTTGTAATTTTATTTCTTGGAATGTTTTGTCTATAATAATCGAATCTGAACAAATTTTTACCCTAGCAATAATTTGGTCAGTTTCTTTCATAGCCTCTTTAAAAATTGGGTGAGCATCAATTCCCCTAGTAACAATATCTGCTATTTCTGCAGCTGCATCGGCAATAGCTTCAGTTGCTTCAGTTATATGTAATAAGCTTAACAAATCACCAGGATTATTTACTTTAGAAGCTTTTTCCAGTATTTTTTTACCCATTTCATAGTTTAATTTATCTACAGTTTCTTCAAGTTCCATTACTTCTTCTGCTATGTACTTGTTATTGTATAAAAGAGCAGTATACGATAGGGCAACCATTAGTTCAGAATAATTTTTCATTTGAGTTAATATATCTGCCATATCTGTTTCCATGATGTCACCACTTTATTTTTATGCCACTACATATGCTCTTTAATATTTCAAGACCCGTATTACTTCCTCTAGCGATAAGTATATCCCCTTCTTTAATAACAAATCCTTTTGTAGGATTGTATTTAATAGACTCTTTTCTCTTAACAGCGATGATGTAGGTACCTATTTTAGATCCAAGTTCAGCTTTTTTCAATGTCATGTGAGACAGTTTTGATTTAGGCGTCACTTCAAATTTTTCTATTTGTTCTTCAGCATCTTCAAGAGCTTCGTAGACAATGGGATGTACCTTCATATCCCTTAAGATAATATTTGATAAATCTCCTGCAGCATTTGATATTTTTTCAGAAGCAGAAGCAAATTGTAGAACTGCAGAAATTCTTTCTGCATCGTCAACTGTTCTTGCAGCAAGCATCGCCGTTATCCTTATCCTGTAATTTAGTTCATCCATTCTACTCTCAAGTTCCGTAACGTCCTCTGCAATTTCTTTATTTTTAAAAAGAATTGAAGAATAGGCTAAATCAACCATCAGTTCAGAGATATCTTTCATCTCCACTAAAAGGTCTTTTACACTAATCGGCTTGTATTTAAAAGGCCTTGATACTTTGCGTCTTTTGGGCATTATTTTTCTCTCCTAAAAGAGTCTATATTGCTTATTTTAATCAAATATTTAAGGATTTCGAATATATTTATAAGTTCCCAATATCAATTTTTTTATTAGGGGCCTGTGGTCTAGTGGATATGGCGTCGGGCTTCGGACCCGAAGAACGTGGGTTCAAATCCCATCAGGCCCGCTGTTTTAATAAATATTATATAAGTTGCTCATCCTTTGCCGTAATAATTTCTATGTCTTCTTCAAGCTTTTTGATTTTCTTTTTATCTTGAATTAAACCCCCAATTATAAGAGAAAAAATACCTATGCCTAACGCATTTCCAATTATCATTGGCACAATAACTGTTTCTACTGTTTCCAAGGCAAGTGAATATGGCTTTGCAAGAATCAAAGTAATGCCCATGTGATACATTTGAACAAGAATAGCAATAATAACTGCTTTGTAAGTTCCTACGTACTCTTTTTTATTAATCAAATATATTATTCCACCTATTAAGCCTGCAGAAATAGTGGCAATAGAACAGGGAACTGCAGTAAAGCCACCTGCAAAATATCTGTTAATGCCACCTATTAATCCTGCACCAAGCCCTATAACTGGCCCTCCGACTAATCCCGCAAATAAAGGACCAATATCTCTTACGTTAACTATGGCGCCTGAAGATAGTTTAATTCCGCCATAATTAGCATAAATAGAAAATGTACCAAATAGTAGTATCATTATAATTTGATTTTTTATATTGAAATCTTTGTCAACAACAATTGATCTAAAATTCTTTATCGAGCTTACCAATACCGCTATAATTGTAACCATAACTGAGATTTCATCAATTAATCTGAAAGACATCGAAAGTATCTGGTCAATGGCCACATTATCACTTGGATAATACAATTTAAAAATCTTGTTATATTAGTTTAAATATTCTTAAAATTATTAGTTACTACTGTTGACTAAATTAATTATCAATGTTATAATAATTAATTTTTATTATTCTATATTTTTGTATTAAGCAATGCAATCTTTTCAAATATTTGCTTTTCAGTTTCTATTTGATTATTGATATCTTTTATTTCAAAATACTCTATTATGAAATCTTTATCATATTCACCAGGTTTAACTGGCTGGCCTAAAATATGAATAATTTTGTCTTTATTTTCCTCATCAGATATAATCCCTATTCGATTAAATCCTTTTTTTATTCCAAAAGTTAAAGCTTTTGATATTTGTTTTTCTCCAGATAATCTGATTAAATATTCAAGGGAAAAGTCCTCCGCAAAGTTTGATTTATTTTTAAATGCTTCAATTGTTTGATACAATGCCATAGAAATATGATTAGGCCCAAAAGTTTTACTTGCATCAAAAATAGCATCTGCCCCATTATTTTTTAATATACGAATTAACTCTTCAGGATCATCAATTTGGGATTCAAATACCAGTAACATGATTGTACTATCTTTTCTATTCTTAAAAAATTATCGTTGTGCATTGTTAATAAAGTTTATAATTGGTAATACTTTATGGAAATCTAAAAGAAGTATTGTTTATCATTATTAACCGAAAACTATATATAGTAGTTAACAAAATTAGTATTTACTGGATAACCCACATGAAAGACAATGATTATCCATAACGATAATTCGTGAGCGATATTACAATACCACTATTGAAGTATCCAGATGATAAATGGAAAATGTCCAAATAATATCTGAGTAATATAATGGAGATATTATGATAATACAAGAAAAATATCAAGATAATATAATAATAGGTTATAAGAATTATCTGGATAACCGAAACTCTTATATAGATATATCTTCTAAATATTGTACAGATGCTAGAGGGACATTAATGAAACTCATATCAGTACAAATACCAGAAGCCTATATGAACGGGTTGGACGAGTTGGTTAATTATGGATACTTCCCTAATAAGAGTGAAGCCATAAGATCAGCAATCAGGGACATGCTAAAGAACGAACTTGGTGGGTTTAGGTCACTTAGAAATGAGGGCATATCTGAAAAAATAAGGTAAATAATAAAAAATAATTTATATAATTGGGGGTTTTATATGAAAGGCATCTTGGAAAATGCTTCAAGATATACTCAAACTAATAACTTTGAAGAAACTGCAGCGGAATTAGAAGGCATTGGACACGCTAGGATTATATGTGCTGGATGTGGCGGTGCGGGTAACAATACCATAAATAGACTTTCAATGCTTGGAGGCGTCATGGGCGCAGAAACAATTGCCTTGAACACAGATAGGCAACACTTAGAAAATATCCAAGCTGATAAAAAGTTTGTCATAGGAAAAGAACTTACAAAAGGTCTTGGAGCAGGGGGAGACCCCAGTGTTGGCTGGGAAGCAGCCCAAGAAGATAGACATAAATTAAAAGATCTTTTTAAAGACGCTAATTTAGTTTTCGTCTCTGCAGGTATGGGTGGCGGAACAGGAACGGGAAGTGCTCCTGTAGTTGCAGAAGTAGCTAAAGAATGTGGAGCTTTAGTTGTAGGAGTAGTAACCTTACCGTTTAGAATGGAAGGATCACACAGATTTGAAAAAGCTATCCAGGGTCTTGAAGCTTTTAGAAGATACGCGGATACAGTCATTACCTTAGATAATAATAAATTACTTCAACTTGTACCTAACATGCCAATTGATTATGCATTTAGTGTATCGGACGAAGTTCTTGCTGAAATGGTTAAAGGTATCACAGAAACTATAACACAACCAAGTCTTGTTAATCTAGATTACGCCGATGTAAGGACAATCATGCAAGACGGTGGAGTTGCCGTAATAGGAGTCGGCGAATCAAATACAAAGAACAGAGTCGAAGAGGCTGTCCACGAAGCTATGACTTGTAAACTACTCGATGTTGACTACAAAAATGCAAAGGGCGCTCTAGTCCATGTTTCAGGGGGTAGCAATATGACCCTAAACGAGGCCAACAGAGTTGGTGAAATCGTTAATTCAATTATGGATCCCGAAGCAAAGATTATATGGGGCGCTAGAGTCGATGAAGGTCTAAAAGACTCCATGAGAGTAATGCTCATCATGACTGGTGTTAAATCACCGTTCATATCTGGAAGAGCAGCTGATGGAGATATAGAGCTACAGCCATTTGAAAGAGACGCAAGAAGAAAGAAAATGGGCAGTGGCGAAGGCTTTGGACGAAGTATCGACTGGGCTAAATATGGAATAGATGATCTATTCAGCTAAAATAGTTATTATTTCATTTTATTAAATATATTCTAATTTTCTTAATTATAAAAAAAATTAAATTTTAATAGATTTAACGGCCTCCAACTCCGCCGCCGCCGAAGCCACCGCCTCCACCAAATCCGCCTCCTCCTCCAAATCCTCCACTACCTCCGCCACCGCTACTTGGTGGTGTGTAAGAAGAGATTGGAATAAAGGATCTATTTATGGCGTGATAAGGCACTACATTTGTTTCTTGTATATTTACATTCAAGGCTTTCATTGCAGCTTCAACTTTATCTCCTACTCCAAGTGCAGTTCCATAAACGAGCCACTCCCCCCACATCAGAATATCTGCAGGAGAATATTTTCTCATCAATGCAAGGTCAGATAAAAACTTAGTAAAAGCATCCCATTCGAGCTTTTCCTTATAACTATCATTTTTCCATATGCCAAACAAAGTTGTTGGAAAAGCCATTGCGATTATCGACTGTATTACTATTACTACGGAAGCAATAAGCGAACTTGAAGCATTAGTTGCAAAAGGTATGAATATCAGCATAATAATGGAAATTACTGCAAATAGTATTCCAAAAAGTAATACGGGGAGGGGCCTAGTTCTACCTTCAACTATATAGTTCTTGATAATCATTCTATCAGTTGATTTGACATTGGTAATACTATTTAGAGATGACTGATAACTAAGCATAGTCATCTGGTTCATAGCATTCCTTCTTGCACTCTTGGCTAGAGAATTTATATTTTCAGTATCAACTATCCCGTCAGTTCCCACTCTTTCAATGAATTCTATTACTTTTGTTTCGAAGTGGTCAAGGTCAGTTTTATCTTTGAGTTTTATTGTAATATATTTTGGATTCTCTTTTTCTTTAATTTCGATCTTATTCCTTTTATGAAGGTCTAAAAGAGTTGCGTAGAAAGCATTCATATCAAAAGTATTGGCCTCACCTTTAAACAGAAGATTGACCACCCAAGGCTTCATTTTATTATTGGGTACAAAGCTCAAAAACTCTGGAACTGTAAAACTCTTTTCTTTTCCATGCCTATAGTATATATACAAAAATATGAATGGTACCAATACCAATAGTAGGCTTGTTATAACATAAAGAGTCTTTGCAGCATAATAAGGTACAGTATATAGTAGATTAGCCATTTCTGTTTTCTGCCTAACCCCACTTATTTCTTCTGGAAAACCATTTATCACGTTAACAAATTCAGGTTTTAGTAAGAGTTCAACTTCCAGAAGTTCATTTTCGGGGGATGATCCAGTTATAAAAATATTAGACTGATCTTCCGTTACACTTAGATTTGGAGGGTGTGGGTAGACTTTTACTATGTATTCTTTGGGTAAAGTAATTTTGAATTTCTTTATTGGGATATGTTCCCTCTGCAGCTTTAGATTCAAATGACTTACTTCACTATCGTATTGAATTGGGGGGTGTAGGATATATCTGTATTCTAGGGTATATTTGCCTTTGTTGTAATAGGAAGGATTGTATGCGCCAACTTCATTTGTATATGCAAGAGACTCTATCGTGTAGCTATATGATTGGTCTCCGTATACTATTACATCTCCTTTATAGTCTTTAGCATAACCAATAGTTCCTGTTGGGTATTCTACTCCCACAAATTCGATATATGGCCTTCCATATTCTTCAAACGAGAGAAAATCATCCCAATATCTAAAAAGCATCCTGTACTGGCCAGAATTCTTTACATCGTAAGTATACCTTTCAATTAGGGTGCCATCTGAAAGAAAAGTGACCTCGTAGTTATCTACTACAAGGTCACCCTCAAAAATGATTGGGCCTTTAGGCAGTAGTAATAGTGCTGTTGCACCTATCAATAGCGTAACTAGCACTAATACCGTAATTTGTTTTGTCTCTGCCATATTTTCATCTTCTAAAACTCAATTTTTGGTCTTGTTTCAATGGCCTCTTCAAATTTAAGGTATTCAAGTTTTATGAGCCCTATTATTCTTCCAACAATGTTTGAAGGTATAGTATCAAGCATGGTGTTGAATTGCTGGGCTATGTTGTTGTAAGTATACCTCTGCCTTGCAATTTCATCTTCCACAGTCTTCACAGATTCCATTAAATTGGTCACTGTAGTTGAAGTCTTAAGGTCTGGATAGTTTTCTGCTACAGCAATCAATCTTCCAAGTATGCCTGCACTTTGACGGTCAATTTCACTTATTGCTTCGGGAGAAGCATTCCCAATGCTTGCACGATACTTTGTTATATTCTCCAAAGTTTCTTTCTCAAACTTTGCATAACTCTTGACAGCTCCCAATAACTGGTCAATCATATCAAGACGCTTTTTTAGTGCAACTCTTATCTGCCCCAAAGTTGCTTCAGCAGAATTCTTCAATGCAAAAAATCTGTTGTAGATGCCAACAAATATTCCTATAAGAACAAGTGCTATAACAACTACAACTCCAAGTATTAACAAAATTGCTATGTCCATAAAAATCTCCAACTACTATTATATTATGGCATTTAAGTAGTTTTCGGAAAATTATTTTTAATTTTTTAAAAAAATAAGGAGTATTATGGTATTATTTCAGGACCAAAATATTTTTCATATTCGAAGTCAATATAATTTATTTGGCCATTTTTAATTAGATCCTTTATTTCAGGCATTCTATTTTTTAATTCACTTACTAGGTGTTCGATAGTCTTACAAATTAATTGATTCCCTTCCTCTGGCCATAATTTCAAATAGTTCCAGTAAAGGCATCTCCCGCCACAGATATCTTTAATATCACAACTAGCGCATCTTTCAGACATTCCAAATTGTGCGAGATCTTTAGGATCAGAATCTAAATCTCCTGAGACAAAATCTTTAATCCAAGTCATAATTGGGCACGCCATTATTTTTCCATCGGTACGTATCGCATAACCGCTATGTCCAGCCCCACATCTAAGTGAAGTTTTTTCATCTTTTAATAGACTGTTGACTATTCCAACAAATGGATAAAGTTTCAATACTTTTTTATTTTTCATACACTCTATCCAGTAATCAATTAATTTTGTAATTGAAATATTGTATTCTTCTACAAATAGGCTAAATTTTTCCTTATCGTAGTCAAACGCATAAAACCCAGCATCAATCTGCCAGTGAATTGATGAAAATCCGATATTTATCAGATGTAATACTTTTTCGTATATATCGGGTGATTCCATGCTCAAAGTCATTCTTGCAACAATCTCTCCTGCATATCCATTTTCTTTTATTAGTGAAATATTTTTTAGTATTAGATTATATGTCCCTTTACCTCTATTATCGTCTGTAATCTTTTGGTCGCCATCAATAGATACTAAAATCTTGTCAAGTCTGTTTAGGTATTCTCTTTGAATTTTATCCAATAGCTTTCCATTAGTCTGCATTCTATAAGGCACATCAATATTGTCCATTATTTCTTTGATTTTATTAATTTGAAGAAGGGGCTCCCCACCATAAAAGATGATTACGGGATTTTTATCTTTGCCAATAAATTTTTTTAGATCTTTTACATTAACTTTACTAGATTCCGGTGAGGACAAATCAAGATCGACTTTCTGTTCAATATCTATATCAAAATCATTCATTGATTTCTCATAGCAGTATTTGCACTGTGAATTGCATTTAGTTGTTAGTATTATGTGATAGTGCATATGTCAAATCCTATCAATTTTGTTTAAATTAGTAATGCTTGGATTTTTATAGAATCTCTTAGTTTTACGTTAGTTTTATATTAACTTACCTAAGAAAAAATATAGCAATTCTATAGGTGTTATCATGAATAAAAAGAAGTCTAGATTCAAAATAAAAAAAATATTGCCTTTGGGATTACTTGATAAAATCAATAGAACTCAATTTGGTTATAAAAGCCTTGGAATTGCGTTTATCATTGGATTAATTACTTTTTTAATTTGGTTTTATAATAGAATCGGAGGATTTTTTGAGTTATATCTTTTCATTGCTAAATCATCTGCATTAATTGGAATTTGTCTCCTCTCCTTAACAATTTTCTTATCACTAAGATTACACTCATTAGAATCAATATTCGGCGGTCTTGATAAGGTATACAAAGCCCATCACCTGATTGGCCAGATCACTTTAATCGTGATACTGATGCACCCCCTTTTTTTAATTATTAGGATATTCCCCAATTGGGATTTCATTGCTTTGTACCTTGTGCCTGGATTGAATATTGCCTTTACTTATGGTATTTTATCCTTTTACTTATTGCTTGTTCTTTTATTTTTTACACTTGTAATAAAATTGCCATACAAGATCTGGCACTTAAGTCACAAGTTTATGGGAGTTGTTCTTATATTGGCAACTTGGCATGCTTTAGTTGCGGGAAGAGATATTATTCAATACCCCATACTTGGAGTATGGGTACTTCTTTTTGCCGTAATTGGAATTATTTCTTATATCTATATGTTGTTTTTTTATCAAATAATTGGCCCTAAATTTAAA
>JABLXD010000041.1 GCA_013178285.1 Methanofastidiosum sp. | reverse complement strand
GTTTGTAGATTATGCAGAAAGCGGAAGTAGACATGCAGCTCGTGTAAGAGCTTACACGGTTCCAGAAGTCAAAAAAATTCTAACTTCAATAGGGTTTAACATAGTTGAGATATCTGCAAATCATGACATTCATGTGTTAGGCGAGAAGAAATCACCATGAATTTTCATCCATTAAATGGATAGGTGGTTTAGAAGAAGTAGTCTTTTCAACAGACTATTCAAAAAATTTAGTTGGTCAAGAATCTGCAAAAAAATTAGTTTCAGTTTAGAATTCCGTAGTGATCTATGATGAAAGCGCTAATAGTAACACCTTACTTTCCACCACGAAAAGGAGGACTAGAAAATTATGCATATAATATTTCTAAAATATTATCAGAAAAAGGCCATGATATAACCATATTTTCATCTGGAAACACTAAAGAATCATATAATTTCAAGGTAATAAGAGTTAATAATAAAATTTCTATTTCAAACACTCCGCTTGATTTCGTATTACCTAAACTTTCAAAATTAGTGAAAGAAGAAGATTTTGATCTTATAAATGCTCATATGCCAGTACCATTCTATGCTGACATGGCCGCTATAGCAGCCAGAAGGAATAATATACCATTTATTTTGACATATCACAATGACGTTGTTAAAGAGGGCCTCCTATTGGGATTATTGGCTTCCTCTTACAATAAAAGTTTACTCCAGTTTACTCTCAGATCAGCTGATAGAATAATAACACCATCACCCTACGTATACAATGAATCACCACTGATAAAAAATTTCGCCGATAAAACGGCTCTAATCCCACCTGGAGTTGATCCAGAAAAATACAAGCCTGGCGAGGGCCATGTGAAAAAGAGATATAACTTATCCTCTGATTCCAAGATCATACTGTTTGTTGGGGCAATGAACCGTGGACACTCCCATAAAGGTGTTGATATTCTGCTAAAGGCTTTCAGCAAAATTAAAATGGAAAATGTTTACCTTTTCCTGGCAGGTACTGGGGACATGATACCCGAGTATAAGAAATTGGCACAGAATCTTGGAATAAGTGAAAGGGTCGTTTTCACAGGGTTTATAGATGAAGAATCTCTTATTGACCTTTACAGGGGATCCTACATGTTAATCCTGCCAACACTGACCCCTGCAGAGGGCTTCGGGATGGTCTTAATAGAGGCCAATGCATGTGGGACACCTGTTATAGGCTCAAAAATAGGTGGCATAAAATATGTTATAAAAGATGGCAAAACAGGCCTGCTTGTACCGCCGGGAGATCCAGAAGCCCTTGCAAAGGCCATGCAAAGATTATTGGAAGATGATGAACTCACCAAGAAAATGGGATCCAAGGGTAAAAAAATGGTTGAAAAAAATTATACATGGGATAAGTCAGTTAAATTGACTGCAAGGGTTTTTGAGGAGGTTATTTTGTGAAGGTGTGCTTGCTTGGCGAATTTGATGTGAAGCTAGATGAGGCCATGAGAAAAACGGCCCATTACCTTTATAAATGTTTATCTAGGGATCATAATGTACTCAAACTTGATCTTAGGAATATATTTTCAATTTCTTTTTGGTGGAAATTGAGAGAGTTTAGGCCTTCAGTCGTGCATTATGTTAGCGGTTCTTCGCTTCTAAGTTTTATGATATTAAAGATTATAAGCACAATTTTCAATGCTAAGTCTGTGATTTCTATAATGCGCCCGACATTTTCAAAATTGTCCTTTCAGTTTATCAGATATTTTAAACCAGATATTGTCATTGTTCAATCCCTTGAAATGGAAAAAAAATTCAAAGGTTTAAAATTTGATACGATATTTCTCCCAATTACGGGAATTGATATGAGAAAGTTTCATCCGTCCCTAAAAGAAAAGAAAAGTGTGTTAAGGAGGAATTTTGGCCTGGAGGAGGATGATTTCCTGGTTCTTCATGTAGGTTCTATAAAAGAGGGAAGAAACCTCGAATGGCTCATCAGATTACAAGAACTTGAAGGCTTACAAGTTTTAATTGTTGGTGCCCTTTCACAGGGAATCGAAGAAAAAATGTTAAATAAATTAAAAAATGCAGGGTGCATAATATGGGACAAATACTTTAGGAATATAGAATTGATATATGGTTCTGCCGACTGTTATGTTTTTCCCGTTATTTCACGAAAAAGTTTGATAGGGAAGAGTAAGGCTGATTGTATAGATATGCCACTTTCTGTGTTTGAAGCTATGGCATGCAATCTCCCAGTGGTTTCAACAAGATTTGGTGGGCTTCCACGAGTTTTTAAGGAGGGGGATGGTCTCATTTTTGCTGATGATATTGAAGATTTTATAAAAGCTGTGAAATATTTCAAGGATTTCAATAGAGAAATTAAAACCCGAAGGAAAGTTGAAATGTATTCATGGACACAGATATCAAAGAGGCTCGAAAATGTCTACAAGAAGCTCTGAGAAATTTTTGATTTCATTCAGTGGCATCGACGGGGCAGGGAAAACTACACATGCAAAATATATCAGGCAAGTGCTTAGAAAACATGGCATAGAATGTGATTATGTATATGGTAGACTAGAACCTTTCATATTAAAACCCTTCATCATGATTGGTAGAAGAATATTCCTCAAGGAAAGGGACATGTTCAAGGATTATAGAGGTTATTCCTATGGAAAAAGGAAAAAAATAAAGGATCATCCTCTTTTATTCAAAATCTATTATTTTATAATGCTCTTAGATTATCTGATACAACTATTCTTAAGGGTTAAAATCCCATCAGTTATGGGGCATAATATTGTATGTGACAGATACATTTTTGACACGGTCATAAACGATTTTGCGGTGGATATGAACTACTCAAATAAAAAGATGAAAAAAGAAATCGAAAAGTTTTTCCGTTTCTTCCCAAAACCAACATTATCATTCTTTATAGATGTCCCAGTGGATATAGCATTCAAAAGGAAAAATGACATACCATCATTGAAATACTTGGAAGAAAGGGCCATGAGGTATAGGTTCATAGCCTCCGAATATGATATGATAATAGTAGATGGTAGCAAAGATCTAGAAAAAATAAAACGCTTTATCAAGAAAAAAGTCTCTGAAAGTGTGGTGAGAGAATAAAATGAAAGTGATGATGATAGGGATTGACGGTCTAGACAATGGATTATTATCCAGCTTCGAAAAATACCTCCCAAATTTCAGAAAATTAAAAGAAGGGTCTCCAAATGTTAAACTATCCTCTGTATTTCCACCGGATTCGCCTACAGCATGGGCTTCAATCTACACAGGTAAAAATCCAGCAGAACACGGTTTTGTTTTTTTCAAAGACCCCTTTGAACCCATAAAAGACTCCGAGGATTTAGTGGATGATCTTCCTGGAACCACATTTTGGGATGTTGCAGGAAAAATAGGCAAAAAGGTTTGTATAATTTTCCCAAAAATGGCCTATCCCGTATGGCCAGTTAATGGGGTTATGGTCAGCCGGACAACAGAAGCAGAGGACATAAAAAAAGATATAAAAAATTTTAACATACAAACATACCCAAAAGAACTCTGGGAGGAATATGATTTTGAGGGTTTGAAACCACCATCATCACCCTTGAAACGTGAAGACATAATAGAAGCTACCAAAGAGGTTATCTTAAATGAGATTAGACTAGCATCAAAGCTTTGCCGCGATATAAACTGGGATCTCTATTTTTATTATTCCTCTGCACTTGACAAAATACAACATCTATTCTGGATGTACCATGATAAAAATGATCCATATTATAAAAAGGATAACCCTTATGAAGATGTGGTTTTTGAATTTTATAGGTTCTATGATAAACATGTAATAGGAAAATTTCTCCAATTAGCTGATCCAAAAACAGCTTTCATCGTGTTAAGCGATCATGGACATGGCATGAGACCCCCAAGGGTCGTTAACATAAATGAAATCTTAAAAAGAAATGGTCTACTCAAACCAAAAATAGGGGATAGTAGGATCTCTAAAGGTTTACTGATGGATCTGATAAGGAAAAATGTCATCAAGGCTATGAATCGTTACCGATTCGTTGAAAAACTTGCCTCAGATTTCATAGAAATCTTTCCCCAGGGTAAAAATTTTTATGTTAAAAGCATCCCCATAGATAAAAATGATAGTTTAGCATATTTATCAGACTTGGCTAGGGGCATCAAGGAATACCCCTATGCCGGGATTAAAATAAATAAAAACCAGATAAACGATTCATCCTATGAAAACCTAAGAGATGAGATCATCACACTCTTACAATCAATAAAAGACCCCATCAAGTCAAAAAACTTGATTGAATGGGTCTGTAAAAGAGAAGAAATCTATGAAGGTAAATATATAAAAAAATACCCTGACATCCTCTTCAAGTTAGAAGATGAATGGGGGGCTGGCTGGGACATAAACGTCTCCATATTCACCGAAAGCAAAAGCCACGCAATCCAACCAGGAAGCCATAAAGCTGAAACACCTGTTTTTCTGATTAAAAACCATGGGAAAACAAAGATAAATAAACAGATAACACTTATGGACATATCCCAAATCACCCTAAAACTACTACATGAAAAGTCCTAAAAAACCTATGGAGTGGTCACAATTAAAATATGCCTTATCTGCACCATTTACCCACCCGCAACAATGGGGGGAGGTTCAATTGTCGCTGAAAAAATCGCCAAAAGCCTATTGAAAAGAGGACATGAAGTTTTTGTAATAACAACAAGCGACGATAAAACCCCCCAAGAACTTACAGTAGGTGGTGTTGAAACTTATAGGCTCCCCTTGAATCTATACTTTCTCCCAGAATTCCATTCACAAAACACCATAAAAAGAACATTATGGCACCTAATAGACCTCTTCAATATAAACGCCTACAAAAAAATTAAAAAAATCCTAAAAAAAGAGACCCCAGACATAGTCCATATACACAATTATAGGGGCCTATCACCATTATCATTTAAAGTTGTAAAGGATCTTAACTTGTCTATGGTTTTCACAGCACATGATTATTCACCGATATGCGTAAGAACCAGCTTACTTAACGGGGAAGGTCAAATATGTGAGGATAAAAATCTACCTTGCAGATTTTATAATTGGATCCAAAAAATCGTCATAGATGGTAAACCTGATGTTGTAACGGCACCATCAAGGTTCGTGCTTGAAAAACTTGAATCAGAGTGCCTTTTCCAAGACACAGAAAAGATGATATTGCCTAATCCTATCACCCCAAAAAAGGATAGAACGAAAAAAGCTTATGATACAATTGATATCCTATTTGTCGGGTCACTATCAAAACATAAAGGTCCAGATATTTTAATTAAAAGTTTTAAAAAAATCAGCAAAAGTAATCTTAGGTTACACATTGTCGGGAAAGGGCCATTAGAACAAGAACTGAGAAGACTTGCAGGGGATGACCCGAGAATCAGGTTTCACGGCTTCCTGAGGGGTGAGGAACTGGAAAATATGTACAGAATGGCCAATTTAACGGTTCTTCCATCAATATGGTATGATAATTCCCCCATGGTGATATATGAGAGCTTCTCTAATTCAACACCTGTCCTTGCAAGCAGGATCGGTGGAATACCTGAACTCGTCATTGATGGTTACAATGGGTTCCTCTTTGAGCCGGGAGACGTCGAGGGGCTTTCCAGTTTAATAGAAAAAATTTCAAGGGATCCCTCTATCCTGGCCGAACTTGAAAGGGGGGCCTACGACTCCTGCAAATCATATGACATTGATGAGGTAATAAAGAGACTTGAGGACATTTACAGGGAACTTAAAGGTCCTTAGACATATAATTTCGATGTAAATATAATGGACGTGAAGTTGGGGTTCAGAATGAGGCGGGATATCCTTTATTTAATATTGTTAATGTTCATCATGGATATAGCAATCTTCATGGACATTCCTATTCTGAGACAGAGCTTGCCCTTCATATTCTTTTCAACGATTCCAGGATATCTCCTTGTGAAAATAATGAACCTTGACCTTAAATTACTTGAGAAATCTTTACTCTCAGTTGGTTTAAGCCTCGCAATGCTTATATTCACGGGCCTGGTGATTAACACAGCATATCCAATTATAAAGAGGCCAGTATCCCTTCTTCCCATGGTCATATCTCTCAATCTCCTCACTGCAATTCTTCTAATTGTATATTATCTTCGCCATCTCCCTGGAGGGAAAGCTGTGCTCAACATTAAGGATGCCATATCTGCACCCACAGTTTTCTCCTTTCTTTTTTCCGGTTTTAACGGCTATCGGTTCATACTTTATGAACACATACTTGGTGAACACGGTTTTACTCGGCGTCCTCCTCACCTGCTCTACATAATGGTTCTGACGTTCTGAGGGATAGGTTGGATAATTCTACATATCCTGCTGCCCTGTTCAATATTGGTCTCTCGCTCCTGATAATGAATGGGCTTCCCTCAAGTTACCTCATAGGGAGAGATATTCACACAGAATATTTTCTCTTTAGAAGTGTCCTGATAAATGGGCACTGGAGTACCTTCGGTGCAATAAATAATGCATACAATGCCTGTCTGAGCGTTACGATACTCCCAGCTATCTATAAACTGATTCTGAATGTTCCAGCAGTTTACATCTTCAAATTCTACAATATTAAAGAGATAGTTTGTTTTTATTGCTCCTATAAAATAATACCTATAAACTAATATACACCAAAGATAAATAAGGTGAATGATTAGATATCACTCCCATTTCCGATTATGAGATGAAGTAACAATGGAAACATATTGATTGTCGATAATGCAACGTTTGCAAATGACCTCCTAGACTTTATGATAAAGTGCTACGAAAAGAGATAGTAAGGATGCACTCATGAAATGAATATTCTTGTTGAAAAAGAGTGATAGATTAAATTAAAACGAGATTTTTTTAGATGTAGAGGAGACGAAGCCATGAATATTTTTAAAATGAATGATTGGGAAATGAAGAATTTTTTAAAGATGGTATTAAGCATTCAGCTGGTATTTTTGGGTTTAATATACTTGGATATTATAGGTTTTCATATTCCTCTCATAAGGGCGCTCATAGGTTTTGTGTACCTTACATTCATACCGGGTGTTCTTATTCTTAGAATCTTGAAACTGCATGATCTTGGTAGCACCGAAACGCTCTTATATTCTGTCGGTTTGAGTATTTCAGCTTTAATGTTCATAGGATTTTTTATGAACTTAATTTTACCTGTTTTCGGTATTTCAAGGCCACTCTCGTTGACTTATTTAATTATTATGATAAGTGTGGTTGTATCGATTTTATGTTTCCTGAGCTATATAAGAGATAGGAATTTTTCTGATACTTGCTTTATTAAATTCAGGGACTTTATGACACCAGAAACGCTATTTTTGTGTAGTGTACCTTTTTTAGCAATTTTAGGGACTCATATAATGAATTTTTACAATGAAAACATTCTTCTATTGCTTTTAATTGTTTTAATTGCGACAGTAGTATTTTTAGTAATTTTTGACAAAATTATGGAAAATTTGTATCCCTTTGCTGTTTTTATAATTTCAATTTCCCTTTTATATCATACAGCATTAATTTCAAATTATATATGGGGCTGGGATATACAGATTGAATATTACTTTGCTAATCTAGTATTAAAGAACTCTTTATGGGATATGGGGATTTATCATTCTTATAATAGTGTATTGAGTGTTGTTGTGCTTTCTCCTATTTATGCCAAAATAACTGGCATGGATCTCAGATGGGTTTATAAAATAATTTATCCTCTTTTGTATTCTATGGTACCCTTGGGATTATATTCGCTGTTTCAAAGGCAAACTAGCAATAAAATTGCATTTTTATCAGTTTTTTTCTTTATGTCTTTTGCCACATTTTATACTGAAGTGCTAGCCATCTGTAGACAACAGATAGCGGAATTGTTTTTTGTCCTCATTATAATTTTAATGGTCAATAAGAATATGGAAAAAATAAAAAGGTCGGTTCTGTCCATCATCTTTGCTTTTTCCCTGGCAGTATCCCACTATGGACTTTCTTACATCTTTATGTTCTCTCTTATTATTGTTTGGTTTATAACATTCTCCATGGACAATTTGGGGGCGCATAAATTAATCAATAGATTCTATTCTAAATTAAAGGATGAAAATGGAATACCTAATTTAGGTTCATTTAAAAAAGGAAACGTCGCCATAACTTCAGGTTTTGTTTTGCTGTTCATTGCATTCACCCTGACATGGTATATTTATATTTCAGGTTCCGCTAACCTTAATGCCATAATAAAAATTGGCAACAATATTGTAAATAGCATTTTCACAGACTTTTTAGATCCTAAAAATGTCGAAGCTTTGAGACTGGCACTAAATGAGGGGCGACCCACTTTACTGAGTCAACTACACAGAGTCATTCAGTATACCAATCAAATGTTTATTGTAATTGGAGTCCTTTTTGTTTTAATATGTAAAAGAATGAAATTTGAAAGAACATATACTGTATTTTCCGCTCTAAACTTGATTATATTATTTTTATGTATAACAGTTCCCTTCCTGTCAAGTTCACTTAACATGACACGGATGTATCATATAACACTCTTTTTTCTGGCGCCATTTTGTATACTTGGCGGACATGTAATTTTCAGAAGAGTATCATACTGGACCACAAAACGGAGGACTATAGAATTCGATAAAAAGAGCATGAAAAAATCACTGAGAGTATTATCTGTCTATTTTGTCATATTTTTCTTTCTCCAAACGGGTTTTGTTTACCAATTGGTAGAAGGTTATTCAGGTTCCTTTGCATTGAACAATACCAAAGATTATCCAGTTTTTAACGAAAAGGAAATTTTGTGTGCTAACTGGTCAGTTAGAATGACTGAAAACAGAACAATCTTTGCTGATGAATATGGAGAACTGTTATTGTATAGTCTTAGAATAGATAATCTTAGAATTTTTCCATATGACACTATAGAAATCCCAGGGGACTCCTATTTGTATTTTAGGACATTGAATATGAAAATGGGTGGAGTGATATCCTTCAAATTTATAGGTGCCGGCTGGAAAAAAAGGAAGATAGTGAAATTAACCGAGCTTGTAGACGATAAGAATAAAATTTATGATAATGGTGGTGCACAACTTTATTATTATGACATAGGGCAATGATTTTTGAAATTTAATCCAGATGCTCTTTCAAAAGCAAAATAGGTTAAATAAGGTGATACAATGAAAATTTTAAGTGTTGTTCTTGGAATTCCTCCTAAGAATTCTGCGCAATGGTTACGAATAAAAAAGCAGATGGATATTTTATCCACATTGGGTAATGACGTTGAAATATGTTTTTACGCTAGAGAAGGAAAAAATTTACAGTTTAATCCCCCCTTTGAATATTCACTAATTAACGTTTCTCCTGTGAATGTACATTTTAAGCATTTTCTCAAAGTATTAGATAATAACTATAATTTAGTATTCTGCAATCTTAGCAAAACTTCATTTATTTCTTCCCTCTCTAAAATTAAGGGTGTCCCACTTATCTTAGATAACCATGGAGATTCCGTCAGTGAAAGGCAATTATTATTTAACCCTGGAATACTAGAAAGTCTTTATCATAAAGTACTTTCTTTTTTGAGTTTCCGACTTTCAGACAGAATAATTTGTGTTTCCACTTCAATGATTAAAGATCTAAAAGAACGGGGTATCCCAGAAGAAAAGTTATATTATGTCACTAACGCAACTGATCTAGATTTTTTCAAGCCATTGGAGAAGGATGAAATAAACGAAACAAAAATGAATCTTGGTTTGACAGATAAATTAACCTTTGGATACATTGGTTCTGGTGAAAGATGGCAGGGTTTGGATAACCTTATTAAAGCGAGTAAAATTATGGAAGACAATGATATTTTCTTCTTATTTGCGGGTTTTTCAAAAAATGAAAAAAGAACATATAACTCTTTATTTTTACCAAGAGTGCCACGTGAAGAAGTTAAATTCTATTATGGGGTCTGTGATGTCCTGGTGTTACCAAGGCCTTATCACAAGGCAACAGAAGTGGCGGCCCCAACTAAATTTGCTGAATATGCTGCTATGGGTAAGCCGATCTTAACAACAAATGTTGGTGACGCTGCAGGTTTAGTAAGAAAATATAATTGTGGGATTGTTGTTGATGATAATAGTCCTAAAAATCTTCTTATGGGTATAAGGAAATTCAAGTCACTTCCAAAAAGAGAACTCCTAGAGATGGGTGAAAATTCTAGGAAAATGGCTGAAAAAGAATTTAGTATGGAGAAAATGAAACAGGATCTCAAAAAAGTAATAGAATCTCTATAAGATCCCTTAGATTTTTCTGCACTTGAAATACCATCCACTTACTAATATTGAGGGTAGTTTATCTGCAAGTTTACAATCAAATTTTTGAAGTGGGTCGAATCGGCCAAATAATAAAAAAGAGATAAAATCTGAATGTTGAATTTCAAGGATTTTGAATCCGCACAGTTCGAGTAAATGAGAAATATCTGATAATGTGAATGTTTGAATGTGATCCGATGCTTTTATTGAAAAAATTTTGGAAATAACTTTATTTCTAAAATGGTCAAAAATTAGGGAATATGGTCCCAAACCATTTGGGACTGTTACAATCAAAAGTCCATTCTTTTTTAACACACTATGAATAGAACTTAAAGCTCTTTGCGGATCTTTTAGATGTTCTAAGACTTCAGAACAGATCACAAAATCAAATTTTTCCTTTAAGGTCATTTTCTCAGCATCTACAACAAAAAATTGGGGATTATAATCTTTGACACGCTTAGAGTTTGCCACTTTGATATTATCAGGGGATATGTCAATTCCAACCATCTTATATCCAAGATACGAGAGAGGGATGGTCACATCTCCTTTGCCACAACCCACGTCCAAGCCTTTAATTTCAGATCTCTCATAATCCTCAAAAAATTCTCTAATGGAATTTATAATAAAATCAAGTTTTTTAAGCGCGACAATTTGTGTATATCCAGTGTAATTTACATATGTTCTCATATCAATCACTAATAAATAATTCTTGCTTGATGTTTCTGTATCAAAATATATAAACTAATATAATATGTTTATGTAAAGGAGAGGTGAAATATTTTGAAGGAGAAATGGAAAATTAGCATTCTTAACGCTGGTTGTGTATAGATCCGCTCTATTCATTTTTAAAAGAACATGATAATTTAATGCAACATAGTTGCATTGCCTTAGAGCGATTGGCGTGTTTTGTTAAATAAATTAACTCAACTTCTTGCTTTCGTAGAAGAAGATGGGCTATCGAGACGACTTTTCATGCTATCTTAAATCAGCAAAATATGATGCTACTTGGATATGAAATGAGTGAACTTGGATACGCTGTAATGGAGGCAGTTTACCTTTCAATTCCTATAGCAAAGTCCAAAGGAGAATTCGAGGAATTAAATGATGGAGTACACGGCATAATAGAAAAAAACGAGGAATAAATTGTTCAAAAACTTGTAAAAACGGCGGAAACCCTCCATATATCCATGAAGAGTGTGAAAAACCTTAAAAAAATACATTATAGAAACTAGAAGTCCCAGAAAAGTCGCTGAAAAATGGCAAAAGTTTTTTCATGATCAAAAGTTAGCTTATTTTTGTTAAAATTTTAAGAGCCTGTGGCATTTTTAGATTAAAGTATATTGTAATAGCACAGGTATTCATCCTGTTAGGTCACAGAAGTATGTTAACCACGGTCTTATGCCCTAAAGGCCATGTGCTATACTAAGACAGGGGCGTTCATGGTACATTTACGGTTTGATGATGACAAATACCACCTCATAGCAACATCTAGTATCATGAAGAATGTCCTGGCAATGTACTTCAGCCAGTACGCCAGGAGGATACACATAAACGTCCAGCTAAGGAAATATAAACTCTTAGATCAGCAGATAAGGATTCCTCAAATCCCCAGTTCTTGATATTGATTCCTGCAGCAACTTAGTGCTCTTTACACCAATATATGGCATTAGATTGCATATCTCACGATTTCATATCATTAAGATCATCTGAACATTAAAATTCACCGGGAGGCATGGTTTTACCCATTTTAAACAGATATCCATCCCTAAAGGCTTTTAGGATGTATTTCATATTTCTTGGATTTTTCTTGGCAAAGTGGAGCGTATTTATAAGGAGTGTTATTAATGGTCTTAAATATTTTACAGAGGCGTTTTCACCATATTTTCTATCTAAATATATAATGTTCCGGATATAATAATACGTTTTCCAGTTGAAAGTATCTTCTACAACCATCTTCTTGATTAACTGGGCATCAGAGACCATGTATAATGGTCCATATTTCTGTAGACGAATAGCATAATCTGTGTCATCTCCAATGATAAAAAAATCCCTATCAGGAAAGCCCACCTTGCTGATGGCATCTCTTTTAATGAGCGGCCCCTCAAATGATATGGCCGAGACAGGAAAGTATCTCCTTTTAAGGTCATCCGCCGTTACGACGTCATATGTAAAACGTTTGAGGAGATTTTTGAAATCAAATTTTTTTGTCTCTAAATTAAAGAAGGATCCCTTAAAGTATCTCGTTGGAACAAGAGCCGATTTATTCTCTTTTATCTCGTCATCTACTTCAAGGAGCACTTGGAGAGTATCATCTTTGGGTTCAACATCATCGTCCATCAGCCAGATCCAGTCGTATCCGTCATTGTAGGCCCTTTTAACGCCCTCGTGGAATCCCCCCGCTCCTCCGGTGTTTTCGGGTAGTCTTATATGTATTATTTTCACTTTTTCCTGGTTGCCGGGGGTTTCCAGGGTCAGTGTTCCTCCCTGGGGGCTGGGGGTGTATCCCATCCTGTGGAGGAGTTCAGGTGTTCCATCCGTTGATGCGTTGTCTATGATGTATATTGCCTGGAGGGGTCTTGTCTGCCTCAGGAGTGCTTCAAGGCACTCCATGAGGAGTTCCTTACGGTTGTAGGTCACAACCACCGCGGCAACCCTCATCTGATATCCTCCTCAAACACCTCAAGGGCCCTCTTCACGATATCATCCATATCATAGTAGCGGTACTCTGCGAGCCGGCCGATCAGTGTGAGGTTCTCAATCTCCCCTGCAAGTTCCAGGTACCCCTCATACATCCCCCTGGATTCCCCTGTGAATACAGGGTAGTAGGGGTCGTTCCCCTCATCATGGCTGCAGGGGTACTCCCTCAGTATAACAGTCCCATCGGACCTTACAGGGTGGAGGTGCTTGAACTCGGTTATCCTCGTGAAGTCATAATCGTTGGGGTAGTTCACGGTGGCGGCCTCCTGGAACCACTCCACATCCAGTCCCTCAAATTGGAGGTCAAGTGAACGGTAGGGGAGCCTTCCATGGGCGTAGCTGAAGAGTTCATCTATTTTACCGGTGAATATGACCCTCCCCTGGAATTCATCCCCCAGGAAGAAGAATTTACCATCCCTTAACTCCAGGACCTCACTGTGCCGG
>JABLXD010000040.1 GCA_013178285.1 Methanofastidiosum sp. | reverse complement strand
TGAATTGATTGTCTACGGTGGCGCCTAAAGGTGCTGTACCTCCAGGATGGGCCCCTGCGGCTTCAGTTGAAACTATTGTATCTACTCCTGATTTTTTTAATATCCTTGAGGCTATAGCAACACCATTTGATATTTTTTGAACGTCTTTCCCAGTACAGCACTTTTCAATATAGGCCTTATCAACGTGGCCAAAAGAATCATCTTTTATTTTGATCATTATACCAATTATATTGTCTCTTCTAGACTCTATTTTCCTTTCATCCAGTATTTTGATAATTCTTTCTGAATAATAAGGAGAGATTAAAAAATCATTGAAGGGTATATAAGCCGCCATATTCATCTCATCTTTGAATGATTGATCGCATCTTCCGCCTATTGTAACAAAAATATCTACAAAAAGTTTTTTTGGAGTCATTATACCCGAATTATTCAAAATTTTAGGCGTTTCAAGTGCGCCGGCACTCAGTATTACATTTTTTGCATTTATAGTTTTAGAATTTCCTTTTTCTATTCCCTGAACTGTATAATTCCCACTATTTTTAGTTATTTTTGAAACTTCAAAATTGGTCTTAAGTTCGGCCCCATTTGATAATGATTTTTCGATATAATAAAGTGAAGTTTTTTTTGCCTGAAACGAACACCCCATGTTACATTTTCCACATTTTTTACATTTTTTAAAGTCAATCATTTTTGGCATTATCTTTGGATCATACCCTAACTCTTTTGACTTTTCAATGAATAACTTTGTCCTTTCACCCAACATGTTTTCTGGGATTGTTGATACTTCAAAATCATTTTCGACTTCATCAAGTTCCTTTTCGATATCTATGCCAAATTTTTTTAATTCCGTTTCCTGAGTTCTTACCCCATTGCCTATAGCCAATAGAGTTGTTCCGCCAACTGCGTTTCCACTCAAGATTTCTATTTTGCCATGTTCTTCAAAATCTTTACAAGAAGAAGCTCTAAAGTAACCTTTATGGGCTTGATTTAATGGGAGATAATCTCCTTTTTCTAGTATTAAAATATTGTAATCGGAAGAGATCTTTTCAGCTATAGCACTACCGCTTGCACCGCTTCCAATTATTACATAATCATATTTGTCCATTTCATCACTAGAAGCACTAAATCTTGGCTAATTTTTCTATCTTCTTAACAAACACTTCTTTCTTAGACAATACTTCTTTTTCTTCTTCTTTTATTATCTTTTCTATTTTATCAAGACCAAGATTACCTGTAGCGCCTACATGTGTCTTTGACTTTATATTTTCTACAGGATCTTTATTGTTAAGTGATTCTAGATTAATACCTACGTCCTTGTATGCGTCTCTAAAAGGAACTCCTTCTTTTACAAGTTCCAGTACTCTATCTGTTGCGTAAACCTCAGGGGTGAATGATTTGATTAGTATCTCTTTGTTCACTTTAATTTTTGGAATGAAGTACCCTAGAAGGTACAGTGTTTGTTGTGTTATTTCAAAGCTTTCCATCAAAGGCCCTTTTGTTAACTGAAAGTCTCTGTTGTAACCTGAATAAAGGGATGTTATTATTCCAGTCACTCTAAAATAAAGAGAATTTACAACATGAGCTTTGGCTCTTGTTAGTTCTAGTAGCGCAGGATTTCTTTTTTGTGGCATGAGACTTGAGCCACCGCAAAACTCTTCAGGCAGTGTGAAATATTTAAATTCTGGTATAGAAAATAAGATTAAATCATTTGCAAACTTTGAAAGGTCAATCATTATTTGAGAAAGAGCAAATATAATTATAGATTCTGTTTTACCCCTACTGTTATTAGCATAAAGAACATTATTTTGTACCTTTTCAAATCCTAAAAGATCTGCAACATATTCCCTATCAATATTTAGATTCACGCCATAACTTGCAGCACTTCCAAGTGGAGATTGATCATTAATTTCGAAGGCGCTTTTTAATAAATAAAGATCATCGAGAAGACTTTCTAAGATGGACCCTGTCCATAATCCTACTGAGGATGGCATAGCTCTTTGGGTATGGGTTCTACCTGGCATTGGTATAAACTCATTTTCTTTTGAGAATTCTAATAGTACTTTACAAAGTTTTAGTAGACTTTCCATTATTTCAAATAATCTTTCTTTAGAATATAATCTTACATCTAGTAAAATCTGATCATTTCTGCTCCTTGCAGTATGAATTTTCTTTCCAACATCTCCTAACTTTTCAGTTAAGAAATTCTCTACTGCGGTATGAACATCTTCATCTTCTTTATTAATTATGAACTTTCCTTGTTCATGAAGTTCCAATATAGTAATCAAGTTCTTTTTGATGTTTGATAGTTCTTCCTCTGAAATAATGCTTATCTTCCGAAGCATAGTTGAGTGGGCAATATTTCCGATAACATCAGCTTTTATTAGCTTCATGTCCCAAAGATAATCATCGCCAACTGTAAAATCTTCAACAACTTTATCGAGTTCATACTTTTTTTTCCAAAGTTTAGCCATTTAGTTACTCCCTTACTAACATAAAAAATAAAAATTTAAAAAATTATCTGGGCCTTTTGGCTAAAACTTCGTACATAAGACCCATTACTTTTGCCGCATCCTTTGAAATCCTCTGGTCCATTCCGCCGACCTTTATGGACCTAATTTCTGGTGCAAATAAAGATGAAGGTGACTCTCTCTTTAGGATCTCTACGTTTCCCTTGAATAATTTTACTTTGTAAGTTCCTGTTATGTGCTCCTGGCTTTTGAGTATATAACTATCAATAGAATCTTTTAACGGATGGAACCATCCTCCATGGTATACAAGGTAACCCCATTTTTGTTCTACAATCTTTTTAAACAGGATTTCTTCCTTTGTAAGGCACATCTGTTCTAAATCCTTGTGTACTTTTAGGAGTATTGTTGCACCAGGGGCTTCGTATATTTCTCTACTCTTGAGATTCATTATGCCTTCTTCAAACATGTCTATTTTGCCGATACCATGCATTCCGCCTATACTGTTGAGTTCAGTCAAAAGCTCTAGTAGTCCAATGTTTTTTCCATTTATGGCCACTGGTGCCCCCTTTTCAAAAGTTATATCTATAATTGTAGGCTCGTTAGGGGTATTTTCAAGAGACCTTGCCCACATCCAAAGATTGTCTGGAAGTTCTTGGTCAAGATCAATAGCCCCACTTGCAATGGACCTGCACCATAGTGTTTTATCATCTCCACCCGTTACTTTTTCAGTAACGTATATTCCCCACAATTCACAAAGCTTTTCTTCTTCTTTCCTTGTAAGGTCAAAATCCCTTACAGGAACCAAAACATTGAGTTCCGGGGCAAATAACTTGAATACATTGTGCATCCTATATTGGTCATTTCCTTTTCCGCTTGAACCCTCCATTAATGCATCGCACCTTAACTCCTTTCCTTTTACGGCCACTATGTTTGCAATAAGCTGTCTCGTCATCGACGTGCTCACTGGATAGCCCATATAATCTGAGTTTGCCATTATCGCCATCGGTATCCATTTTTTTACAAACTCTTCTTTTGCATCTATAACAATCGGGTCTATACCTAATATCGTTGCCTTTTCAAAAGCTATATCAATCTCTTCTTTTCCTTGACCAACGTCAACCATTATAGCAACAATCTCTTTTGCATGGTATACTCGTTTTAGGAGTTCTATACATAAACAAGAATCAACTCCTCCAGAGTATGCAACTGCAACTTTATTCACAGAAGGTATATCAACCCCTTCAAATTTTCTTAAAATTTCTTCCATACTTATAACCTCATTATTCTATTGGGTAAACCTCCTCTCGAATTACTGGGCCAGTTATAAGGATAATGACTTATTTATATCAAAAATAAACTTTTGTGTTTAATTATATACTTTTATTGTTAAATATAGGGCTTTTCTCATTTTTTACTACTATAATTAAATTTATAAGTTAAAATAAAAATTATATGTAGTACCAAAATTAAAGGCACAATTGATGTTAAGGCGAGATTATCATGGTTTATATACTTAGAAAGAATGTAAATGGGGAAATTTATTACTATGCTAATCATTCTGTACGTATAGGGGGCAAAGTAAGGACTGTTTCTCACTATCTTGGAAAAGGCCCATTTTCTCAGTCTGAAATAGAATCTTTAGTAAAACAAAAGTCCCAAATGATACTTTTAGAAGCAGATTTTCTGAAAATATTTTCTAAACGGTTAGAATATAAAGAACATATACTCCCATCTTCATTAATAAATATTATAGAACGATTAAAAGAAATCAATAGGATAATGGCACCTTTCAATAAAAGTTATTTTGAAAAATTTGAAGAGAATCTTAGATTGAGATATGTTCACGGATCAACTGCAATTGAGGGCAACACTCTGTCATTGAGAGATGCACAACTCATTCTGGAAGAGGACACACCAGCGGGGAATACTTTAAGAGAAATGCACGAAATATTAAACTATAAAGACCTTTTCAAATTAATGAGGGGATATAATGGAGATATAAACCTTAAGTTAATTCTTAAGATTCATGAAATCCTAATGAAAAATATTGATGACGAAAATGCTGGGACTCTTAGAAATATCGATATTTCTATATCTGGTTCTGATTACGATCCCACACCTTTTCCAGTATTAGAAGATGAACTAGGCTATCTGATAGATTGGTATAAAGAGAAAAAAATGGACATGTTTCCCGTTGAACTCGCTTGCCAGTTCCACCAAAAATTTGTTGAAATACATCCGTTTATTGATGGGAATGGTAGGGTGTCTAGAGAATTACTAAATTTCATATTAATTAAGAATAACTATCCACGGATTGTAATCCCATTTGAGAGAAGGGGGGTCTACCTTAGATGTATAGACATTGGAAATTCAGGAGATTTAACACCATTTATTATTTTCATGTCTGGGCTTTTGATTGAAGATTCATTTAGGCCTGTAGACCTATTTTTTAAACAGTTGAAAGAAAAAATAAAGGAAGAAACGTATTCGACTGACATCTCAAACGAATTAGACATCACCATGAGGGACTATGAGGGGATACTAGAAATAATTAAAGGAATGGAGGGAAGAATAGAAAATTTAAATTTGAATGAGTTAAGAAAAGGTAAATGGAAATAAATCAAATCAATAAACATAATGTTTAAATATGATTTGTATTAAGTATTTTCATGAAAAAAATTACCTTATTTTTAGTCATAATGTTAGTCAATATCTCTATAATGAATGTTTTTGCAGATGAACTATCTTGGAGTTACGAAACAGGAGATGATGTAGCATCTGTCATGGCCTCTTCTGACGGAGGATATATCGCAGTTGGATCTTATGATAATTATGTCTACCTTTTCACTAAGAGTGGAACACAGTTGTGGAAATTTCAAACAGGTAGCAATGTAGAATCTGTATCTATATCTTCAAATGGCCAGTATATTGCAGCTGGATCTTGGGACAAGAGAGTTTATTTATTAAATAAATCAGGACAGAAGATTTGGGACAAAATAACAACTGGGGAAGTCTATTATGTTACTATTACTCCAGATGGGAATTATATAACTGCAATTACTAAGAATTATAGCGTTTTTGTGTATGATAAAAATGGAAATCAAATTAACACATATAATTCAAGGGATAGGCTGGCTACCTCTTCTGTTTCCCCGGATGGATCTTTTATATTAGCTGGAACCAATGACAGTATTATTTTCATGCTCTCAAAGTCAGGGGATAGAGTATGGGAATATAAAACAGGGGGCAATGTACAGTCAATCTCTTTGACTCCTACAGCATCCTCTGTAGCTGCCGGCGCATTTGACAGCAAGGTCTATCTTTTTGACAAAAAAGGAACCTTACTATGGTCAAAACCTACAGCCGCTGCAACACATTTAGTTTCAATTAATAAAGATGGTTCTAAGATATTTGCAGCTGATTTAAACGATAATATTTATTTGTTCGATTCTTCAGGCAGGCAATTGTTTAAAAGAAACTTAAAAGACAAAGCAAATTCTGTTTCCATGACGCCTACCGGGGATTATATTGCTTTGAGTTCTCTAGACAGAGTCATAAGCTTGCTAGACGGCTCTGGGAAGTTATTGTGGAGCAAAGAAAATGAAAGTGCCATTAATTCACTATTCTTAACTTCAGATCGAAAATTGGTAGTAGGATCTAAAGATAATAAGATTTACTTCTATGATTTAAGCCCTTACATTGTTTCCGGAACAACACCCCCGACTACTCCAGATTCAACTCCTGCAGATGGAGGCCCAACTACAGTTCCTGATACAAAACCACCAGTAACAACAGATGATAACCCACCGCCTGAAACAGTACCAGATACAATACCAGCAACTTCTGGAAGTTTCCCATATATTTACATAGTCCCTATCGTGCTAGTGATTGCCGTAATTGCGGGCGTATTGTTCATGAAAAAAGGAAAGACACCTACCACCACCCCTAAATCAAATGTAGAAACCCCACCAAAAGAAGAGTCAAAATGCCCCTATTGTGGTTCACCTATTGAGAAAGGGGTTAAATTCTGTGGTGGTTGTGGAAACGATCTTCAAGAAAAAGTAGAATTAAAATGCCCTAACTGCGGAGCCTCTATTGGAAAAGATGGTAGTTTCTGCCCAGAATGTGGGCAAAAAATATAAAATTTATTTATTTTTTAAAGTTTTTATTACCTCTTCTGCAATCATTATTCCTGCTCTCTTCTGAGCTTCGTGAGTAGAAGCACCAATATGCTGCGTCAGAACCACATTTTCATACTCTATAAGTTTGCTATTAATTGGTGGTTCTTCTTCAAAAACATCAAGACCTGCCCCCAGGAGTTTCCCAGATGATAGTGCCTTACAAAGAGCTTCCTCATCAATTATTCCTCCTCTTGAGGTATTGATTATGATTGTATTATTTTTCATTTTTTCAAATTCTTTGTCTGAAATCATATGCCTTGTCGATTCAATTAAAGGTACGTGTAAAGTTATTACGTCACTTCTTTCGATTAACTTGTCAAAAGTAACAGGTTCAGCATCACCGCTTCTTATTTGTTCATCTGTTAACAAAGGATCGTAGGCTATTAAGCTCATACCACAAGCTTTGGCCATTTTACCAATATTTCTTCCAATTCTTCCAAATCCAACAATGCCCAATGTTTTACCGTTGAGTTCATGCCCCATGAGAGATTTTTTCTCCCATCTTTTTGCCCTTGTCAATCTATCCGCTCGCGGAATATTTCTTGAAACGGCTAACATTAATCCAAAAGCTAGCTCTGCTACAGAATCTGAACTTGCTTGAGGTGAGTTAACTACTTTTACACCCAATCCCTGGCAGCATTTGACGTCTACATTATCCAGTCCGACCCCAGCTCTAGCCACAACCTTTAGATTTTTTCCTTTTTTTATTATGTCTTCAGTTATATTTGGCTTGCTTCTAACAATTACTCCATCATAATTTTCTATAATGGACATAATCTCTTCTTTAGAAATACCTTTTTTTACATCAACTTCAAACTCATTTTTGAGTTTGGATATACCTTCTTCTGCAATATCTGATGCAACAAGAATCTTCATATTAATCACTAAAGATGGTCTATAAAAATACTTAAATAGCTTTGTATGGACTTACCTAATATGATTGATAAAAAACTTCTCGATATTTTAGCATGTCCTGTCTGTAAATCCGACATATATGAAGAAAAGGAAGAGCTGGTATGCGTTAAGTGTAAACGAAGATATCCAGTTAGAGAAGGTATCCCTATAATGCTTGAGGAAGAAGCAAGAATCGAGTGAACTAATGAACAATAGAGAAAAAATAGTAATTTATTCTTTGATAGGATTCTGTATAAATATTTCATATATTAGTGGAAATTTATTTATTTCAAATCTCTCTGAAGTACTAGGAGCTTCCAAATCTTTTATTGGCGTAATAAATGCAGTCTTGCCATTCTTTTCAATTTTAAGTGCGCCTTTCTTTGCAAGAAAAGCTGCTAGGTTAAGAAGAAAACTTCCGATTATAAGAACGGGCCTTATAGTAGGTGCATTTTTCTCAATATTGCTCTTTTTTTCATATGACAAATTATTGATCTTTATTTTTAGGATGGGAATGGGGGTATCTTTCGGCGCAACAATGGGCCTTACTAACTCCCTTGCAACTGAAATTGGCACTGAAAAAAGAGGAAGATATTTTGGGATCTATACTGCCGCATGTTCATTCGGATGGGCTATTGGATCACTTCTTGTTGGCATTGTAATAACACAAAAATATAACAATGCTTTTCTCATACCTGTTGTATTCCTTACAATAGGTTTCATTGCCACTCTTTTTGCTAAAGAAAAATATACCGCTTCAGATTACTTTGGAATTGATTTTCAAACAATCAAGAAATTTCTTCCCTTTTATAGAACTTTATTTTTAAGACATTCAGTAGCTACAGCTTTGTGGGCATTTTTACCTCTATACCTTGAGTTTACATTGGGGTTTGATAGGCTTGTAATATCATCAATTTTTTTCATTAATAATTCCCTGCAAGTTATAACTATGCCATTAGTTGGCCATCTATCTGACAGGATAAAGAAAACATATCTTGTATTCACAGGATTAATTGGGTCATTTATCTTCATTTTTATTTTTACAGTAATAAAAAATCCTATTGAATTTATGTTACTTCAGATATTAGTTGCGTCCTCATGGGCACTAATATATCTAGGAACCTCTTCTCTAGTCACATCATACTCTAATTGGAATGAACGGGGAGAGGCAATGTCAGGACTTTCCATGACCTTAAATCTTTCTAATATAGTTGGCCCATTATTTGGGGGAATTATCTATGGATTATCTGATTTTGTCACCATGTTATATCTATTATTACCTCTTTGTTTTCTGGCAATTATTTCATCCATTTTTTTAAAAGATAAGGAATAATTTCCCACAATGTTTATAAATAAATTTTTATTCTAATTTTCATGGCAAAAAGGAAAAGTAAGAAAGGCTTTAAACTATCCAAAAAAACATTAAGCGTTGTTTTGCTGTTGACGATCATCGGAGTATCAATGGCCTCTCTTTATTATGTTAATTATTTAGGAAATCACGCATTTGACGCAAAAGGAACCCCCACAACTATTGTTTATAATACAGGAGATAACCAATCAATTAAAGTTGTTTCTTACGTTGAGGGCGACCCTCTTATCGTTATGCGAAGAATGTTCACAGAAGACGAAGTCAAAAGTGTTTATTTATTATTCAAGGCGATGCCGGGCTCTGCACCTGAGAACTCTTATCTTGTCAGGGGAGTTGCCTCTATAAGTGAAGGGGTTGGTAGGACAAAAGGTGCCATAATTTATGCACGAGAATTGACGCCATGGCACAAATATATGATGGGCATTAAAATGATAGGCTCAAGAACTAAACCAGTTATTTACATGAAAACTCCAAATCTCGATGGAATTGAAAACAGAATTATCATATTGAATGAGGGAGTTGTAATTATAGAGAACAGTACTTTCGAAGACGTTACTTTGTCGTCAGACTTTCTTAGGACGGTAATCCTTGGTGTATTTTAAAAGGAGTTTAAATGAGAAGATTAAATCTCTTTGACTTGGCAATAATTGTATTAGTGGTGGCAGCATTAGTTTCATTTTCCACCAAATATCTTGAAAAAGAACCAATAGATGAATATACCTACACCGGCTCACAGATATATGGCGCTATTCGGTTTTTTGATTTATCAGACGGTAAGGGTTTTAGATATCTTGTAAAAGTCGACGGTTCTTACATTAGTGACTATTCCTCTTTTAGCGAAGAGGGGATTGTTGTTGGCACATCACAAGGCACTTTTTTATTGAAACTAAATGACGGAAGGATCTTAACTGTTGGAGGTAGAACCTCATTTAGAGAAGATGTAGCCGCGCATCAAATAAAAGTTACAATGTTAAATGGGTCTACCGTTAACTATATGCAAAAAGGATTTTTTGCTAGTGATTTGACTGAAGCGAAAAAAATAATTAATGATACTTCAAACTTTTTAGATAAGTATAATATACAAGATGCCACCATTTCTGGAGATATTGCAGTCGATGGCAGATTTCCTAACGATATAACTTTTGAGAAAGAATTGTCCGATAAAATAGCAAAGGAAATCTTCTACTTAAAAGATGTAAAGGTAAAGTCATCTGAAAATGGTATCCTAGTGACGGTTACAGCACTTGGAACAAATGACTTTGAAAAATTACAATCGATTCTTTCCCCTTATGGGCCAACAAAATATTATTTCCCTGATTTTAGAACGTTTGTTCTTACTGATAATATCCCTAATGCCGATGTATCTCTAATTGAAAATAACAAGATAGAAGGGATAATTGGGGATATTCACGTGAGGATTTAGATGAAGTATTTGAATAGTATATTCCCTTTCCTAGAAAAAGAGTTTTCAAGTAGCATTATTAATAAGTCCTCCTTAAAATTTTTTAGAATTCTTGATAAATTTCCGCCATTTCCTTTCCAGATAGGGATTTTTGATCAATCTCTTCAGGACTCAAAATTCTTGAAATTTTCCCCTTTATTGGTGATAATTTCGATATTGCTATTTTTTAGTTTTTCAGACCACCCCCTTTCTCCAATGGGAACTCTCGTACTCGTTTTGGGAACAGTTGCTTTTTATTTTGGAACTATCCTTAATATTCCAAAGGTAAAAAGGATTAATCGAAAATATTTTTTCCCTCTTCTGATTATTTTTTCAATATTTTTTTTACTCAGTATTATCCAGATTGAATCTTTTGGATTCTATGTAAAATTAAGTCTAATACCATTAATACTTATAGGTATGACCGAAAGACAAAACAAAGATTTCTTTGTTTCTCTTTTGATGATAAGTATAGTTATATTACTAAATGGGTTCTGGGCACTATCCTTCCCATTTATCTTTTTCAGTTTACTATACCTTTTCTTAACTTATGAAGGAAGAATAATAAAATACTTAGAGGATAATACTTACAACTTAATATTTATCCTTCTATCTTTAGGTTTTATTTTTTATGTACTTGGGCTAATAATTGCAGGGGGGATACCCCTTTTTGATGTTCAAGCTAGAAACTCTCTGGATCCTTTCTTCACCATGGTTTCCCATCTCTTTCCCATGGGGTCTATACTATTAATTTCATACGTTGGATTGACAAATAAATATACATACAAAAAAGCAAGATTTATTTCAATTTTCTTTACATTTATCTCCCTTTTCTTAATGGCATTACTGGGATATAGAACCCAAGTTATTTTTGTACTACTGGGGGCATTAATCTCTGGATCAATGGTAGGAATATGGAAGAAGTCAGAACTACTAATAATCGGTTTAGGAGCTCTTATTTCACTATTTGCCTTAACTATGACACGAGACTTAATATTGGGCGTCAATCTTTCCCTCTTTGACTCACTTAAGACTAGAATAAGCCTTACTACTGATGTCATGGATATTCTATCCAATATGGGCGGTGTATTTGGTTTAACAAATGGAGCAATTCACATTGCAACTCACCCATACCTTGCTAGATTAATGCCCGGAGTGGCGTATTCGCCAAGAAGAATGATAGCGGTACTTGTGGGAGAAAGATCAGTTTCCGTTACTTCTAGCATATTTGGGCCACTAGTTATTGATTTTGGTATACTCGGTGTAATAGTGGGCATGGCATTTTTAGGATTCTTCTTGTCAAATCTTTATAAAAAAGCCGAAAGTACACAAGGAGAAAGAAAAATTATCCTGGTAGGTTTATATAGCATGGTGTTGAGTTATACTCTTATTGGCATTGAGACAGGCATAGTTGATCTAGAGGTTTTATTATTATTTATGATTTCATTAGCTTATCTTCTTTTTATAATTAATAAAAAAATTATTTAATAAAAAATTTCCGAAAGATTTAAATATTTTAAAGAAATTATAAAAATAGTGATAATAATGAAAATGAACAAAAAAGGAATTAAAATTCTAAGATCCCTCCTTGCAATCAAAGGTTTCCCTCAGAAAAATAAGATTGCTGAAGAAACGGGACTATCCATACAGACAGTAACACCTTTCATTAACAAAATGATAGACGATGGGGTGGTAAAAGGATTTACGGCCATTATAGAGCCTGATAAATTAGGGTACCACCAGGTTCATTTTCTCTTGAATATCCAAAAAGGAACAAATGAAGAGGCAATTAATTTCCTCAAGAACATGGACAGAGTTCTCTATGTGACATCTGGATTTGGTAATTCAGACTGCCAGTTAGTCGTGGCAATACCTGCTGACAGGACAGACCTAATTCCAAATTACATGGAATCGATGAGACAATCTGGAATATTCAAGAGTGAAATGAGTATTCACGTAGTAACAAAGAGTCACTTCCCGTTACCGGATTTCCTTAGAAATGAAGACCTAGAATAATGGTGCAAAAAATGCAAAAAAGTTTAGGTTTAATTTTAACATTTATTTTTATTTTTGCAACCTTCGGCCAAGTTTCTTCTGAAGATTTAATTAAATGGCGCCACCACACTGCTGAAGAAGTTAAAGGAGCTTCTTTGGGGGATCTGGATGGTGACGGTAGGTTTGATGTTGTTGTCGCTAGTGGGGACTATGTTTATGTTCTTGATGTCTTTGGTCAAGAAATATGGAAAAGAAAAGCAATTAATTTTGTTAACAGTGTGTCTGCTGGAGACCTTGATGGCGATGGAAGAAGTGATGTAGCAGTTGGACTTATTAATAACGGAATAGAAGTTTTTAACTCAGATGGCGATAAACTTTGGGAATATTGGATGCGGACGCCAATTCAAAAGATAATACTCAAAGACATCGATTCTGATGGCTATGGCGAAGTAATAGCCATATCTCACAATAAAACATTTCTTGATAATGCTTGGGTGATAATTAATCACGATGGCTGTGTCAGATTCCAGAGTAAAGACCTATTTTTCCCAAATTTTGAAATTATGGGTTATTATAGCGGGACTTCAAAAAAATGGGAAGCTGATAACGAACTAAGATTATTCATCGCCGAGGATATAAATGGAGATGAATATACAGAATTTATTGCCTCTACAAGATTAAATGACGTCATAGTTTTTGATTATAATAGGAATCCTTTATGGGGTTACCATTTTGACTACCCTATAACCTCTCTATCTGTAGGTGATGTGGAAAGAGACGGATTTAAAGAGGTATTGTTAGGGGTTAACAAAAAACTTATTATTCTTACAAAAGATGGATTTAATCTGAAAGAATATTCTTTTGATGGTGATGTGAGAGCGGCTAATGCATTTAAGAATGATTTGAATACTTCTTTTGTAATCGTTGGCAAAGAAAATACACTTTATGCCTATGATTGGGATAAAGAATTGTTTAATCATAAATTTGATGGAAATATTAATCTAATTTACTATGATAATCTTGATTATAAAAATGAAATTGAAATAATAGTAGGAACTAACGATGGTGCGTATATCTTAAGCCCCACTGGCAAGAGGCTTTTTACATATAGGACTTATTCTCCCGTAATAGATATATTTACTATTAATCTTGATTATAAGGGCGAGAAAGAATTAATAATTGCTTCTACCGATGTAGATGCAATTACATATCAAGAACTAAAAGAAATCCAGGTTCCAGTTCCTCAAACAGATCAACAACAAAGAGAAGAAACTATAAGAAGGGCAAATGCTATTTTTAATACTGGGAAAGCTCTATACGACGTCAGAGAATATCAGTCAGCCATTGATAGATTTAAAGAAGCAAGAACATTGTACCAATCCGTTTCTTACACTGAAGGAATCAACAATTCAGGAACTTTTATTTCAAATGCAACAATTTACCTTCAAGCAAAATCATTTGAGGACCAGGCTCTTTCTCTAAAGGATGAAAGAAAATATGAAGAAGCCAAATCTACCTATCAGACTGCAAAAGATCTTTATTCAGCAATGAATGATACTGCAAAAATTCAAGAGACGGATCAAAAAATAATCGAGATTGATGATCTAATTAGGGCTGAAGCTTTATCTAGGCTTCTAATGTACGTTGCTATTATTGGAGCAATATTGGTCGTAGCAGGAATTGTATTTTTCTTCTTCAGAAAAAGGAAAAAATCTAAACAAGGTGCTTAATTGCTAAGGGATGAAACTAAAAAAAGGGTAGAAAAGCTAGAAAGAATTGCCATTAATTTTGAAAATGAAGGCTATTACCAAGACGCCGCAGACAGTTATTCCGAAGCAGCAAATTTCCTTGTTGAAGAAAAAGATTTCTTTTGGGGCGCTGAAGATTTTAAAAAAGCAGCAGAGCTTTATTGGGACTCTGGAGATATAGAGAGGGCTGAAACTCTTTTTAATACTGCAATAAATTATTACCTTTTAGATGCAGAATACTATCTAAAACGTGATGGTTATTTCTGGGCTGTAAGAGATTATAAACTTGCAATACAGTGCTATGAAAAGTGGCTTGCAATGGTTGGAAGAATTTAAGAAATGTGTGGGCCCGAAGGGATTTGAACCCTTGGCCGCCCGGTTATGAGCCGGGCGCTCTACCAGGCTAAGCTACGGGCCCAGGAGCGCCGCCAGCAGGACTAGAACCTGCGACCATTCGATTAACAGTCGAGCGCTCTACCTACTGAGCTATGGCGGCATGAAGATTCCGATTTCAGAATCATATATAAAACTTTCTATCCTTGA
>JABLXD010000039.1 GCA_013178285.1 Methanofastidiosum sp. | reverse complement strand
CATGGCGTATCAAGGTGCAAATGGTGTTGATCCCAAATGGATCCAAGAAATAGAAAAATATTCAATGGACCCAGATATTGTATTCTATATTAGAGTAAATCCTGAATCTGCTATGATACGAAGAAAAGAAAAAGATCTTTATGAGGAAAACATTAATTTTCAAAAGAAAGTCTTCGGCATATATGAAGAGTTATCAAAAAAATATAAATTCATTGAAATAGACGGTGAAAAAAGTATAGAGGATATACATAAGGAAGTAATAAAATATTTATAACATACTTATTGTTTATATGAAGGCTCTATTACGTACTTCATGGTATTCTTAAACTGCTTCAAATCCCTAATTACCTTAGAGAGGTCGCCCTTTTCAATTTCTTTTGGGAGTTCTTCTGTAGCATATATATACATTACCTTGGGAAGCGCAGCAATTTTTGTATCTATTTTTCCTTGACTGTAAACTTTCCATGCCTCCTCTATTGATTTTGTAAATTCAATCTGCCTTTCTTTATAAGGGCCATTTTGTTCTATTGCCGATATCAAATCTTCTAGAGATGTAACTATATTCTTGAGTACGTCCATACTACCAATTACCTTGAAGTGAAATTATTTTTTAATCTATCTATTATTTTTAATAATCTTAAATTTATTTAATCAAAACTTTTATAAGTAGTGTTACGAAATAGTAATTAGTGTTATGGTGAGATAATGAAGATACGAACAATTGATTTTGATAACATCTCTTCAGATGAACTATCTAAAAGACTTTCTGAGTTCCATGGGCATCTTGGGCCTTACTTAGTACTGGGGGCAAAAATGGGCCTCTACGCAAAAAAAACACTTAGTAGTTCCCCATTTGAGATCGCTGCCGAGATTACGATGCCCCTAAAGCCACCTCTATCTTGCACAATTGATGGGATTCAGTTTACATCTGGTGCAACAACTGGGAAGGCAAATCTAAAAGTTTCTGACGGATCATCCATAAGGATTGTTTTTTATAAAGGCAATGATGGAATTGTTCTCATTCCTAAAGAAAATATTTTGGAGAAAATTAGAAATCAAGTCGATCACGAAGATTTAGAAATACTCGCAGGGCAGATAATGGAAAAGGATTATAATGAACTTTTTGAGGTTCAAAAATGGACAAGGCAGTAGAGCTAAATGGTGTAGATACAACCTATGAAGGAGAAAAAATCCCTTGTTTAAAAGGTATTACTCTCCATATCAAAAAAGGTGAATTTGTTGCTGTCATTGGGCCAAACGGTGCGGGGAAAACTACTCTACTTGAAACTATAAATGGCCTCCTTGAATCAAATAGAGGCGAAGTCAAAGTTTTGGGAAAAGCTTTGAGAGGAGATGGGAACGATATAAGAAAATATGTTGGTTATGTTCCCCAGGATTATTCTATTGATGAACTAACTCCCTTTTTAGTTTCTGATGTTGTTTTAATGGGGAGATATGGAAAGATTGGATTATTAAAACCGATTACTAAAAGAGATAAAGAAATAGCAAACAGCATGATGGAATACATGGGTATTAATGGCATATCCAAAAGGCCAATAGGAAAACTTTCTGGGGGTCAGGCACAGAAAGTAATGATTGCAAGGGCTCTTGCAAAGGAACCAGATATAATTCTAATGGACGAACCTTTCTCAAATCTTGATTTTGAAGCAAGGAGAGAAGTTTCAGAAAAACTGATTCACTTTCATAAGAATAAAGGCATGACCTTTGTTATTGTTATCCACGATATAGCTTCAATACCTAAGTCATGCAACAGGGTCATTGTGATGGATAATGGAAAAATTGTCGCAGATGGCAACAAAGAAGATATACTAAAACCTGAGCTTCTAGAAATGGGATACAAGGGAATTGTATGTTAGAACTATTTTCTACAAAAATACTTCTTTTTGCTATTATTGGAGCTGTTCTAACTGGGTATACCTGCTCCTTAATGGGCACGTTTGTAGTGAGAATGAATCTATCTTCACTGGGATTTGCAATGTCGCATGCAGCGTTTGCAGGTGCCGCTCTAGGTATTTTTTTAAGGAAAGACCCTTTAATTTTTGCTTTACTATTTTCCACTTTTGTTTCCCTAGCTCTCGGGCCTTTAGCAGATAAAGCAAAGCTAAAGACAGATGTTGTAATTGGAGTAATATTTTCTTTGTCAATGGCCATAGGGCTATTGTTTTTGAATCTTTCACCAGATACTGCAATGTCAAGTACAGCTCTTAGAATATTATGGGGCAGTGTCTTGGGAATGACAACTGCGGATATTATTTATCTTTTAATAATCACCGTTATTGCAATATTATTTGTGATTATGTTCTTTAAGGAGATAAATGCCATACTGTTTGATAGAAAACTTGCAAGAGCTTCAGGGATTAACGATAAGCCCTTTTATTATCTAATCCTTTTCCTAACAAGCTTAACCGTAGCGTTTTCTCTAAAACTTGTTGGGGGCCTCTTGGTATTTGCATTGATGATAAATCCCACTTCTTCAGTATATCAATTTTCATATGATATGAAGAAGATAATACTCTTCTCTCCCCTAATTGGAGTAATTTCTTGTCTATTAGGAATGTTAATGTCGTTTACATTCGATTTACCCACAGGGTCTTCAATTGCCATAGTTTGTTCTGCAATATTTGGTGTTTCAGTTCTTATTTCTCCAAAAAGGCGAAAAGGGTAGGTATTAGCAAAGATTTTTATATTTAGTAATATAGATTTGTGGCATGACAATTGTTTTATCTGTATTAAACGAAGGAGAAGTTTTTATTATAAAAGAACTAGACCCGAAGACGATTACTTACTTGGAGAGAAATATCGAAGGATTGATGATTAAAACGGATAACTTGCAAGGAGTAGTTGGATTTAAGTATATTACTTTGCCAAAGGGATACAAAATTAATGTTCAAGAAAGATTAATCAAAATCATATTCCCAGAGGGTAACGTAAAAAAAGGTCCAATTAACATTCTATATTAAGGCCTAAATAAGTCCTTTTCTTTTTCTCTCAAAAGCTCTTTTGAGGATCCTTCACCTTTTAGATGCCTTGCACCCCTAATAACTACTATTGGGATACCTTCATCAGCCTGCCCCATTAGAAGAGATGCAGCAGAAGCAGCTTCATCTGCCGTAGCTATTATGGAAGATTTTAACTCATATCCATATAGATCCTTTTCACCCGCTCTTTTCCACAGTGGCTTCATGCCTGAAACGCCTATTGCAACCCCTATAGCACCGCTCCTAAATGGCCTTCCTTGTGTGTCTGATATAATTACTGCAACTTCTTTACCAGTCAACTTTTTCAACTTCTGTCTAATTTTTTCTGCCTCTTTATCAGGGTCTTTTGGGAGGAGGCCTACAACGGATTCATCTCCGCAAACATTAGAGACGTCTATCCCTGCACTTGCACATATGTTTCCATCTCTTGTTTCAACTACAATTACAGAATCCCCAATCTTTAGAACTTCTTTTGATTCATCAAGAATAAGTTGCACAAGTCGCGGGTCTTTTCCAGTTTTCTTGGAAATATCTAATGCCCGTGTACTTGGATTAATTTTTTTGAGATCGACAACTCTTCCTTGAGACTTAGTAACAACTGTTTCACAAATCACAACAATGTCTTTGTCTTCAAGTTCAATTCTCTCAGAAACAATTTTGGCAAGGTCATCCTGTTCCTTAATTAATGGAATATCCAAAACTGGAATTATCCTTATTTCAGATATCAGTTTCTTCACGCTCTTTGAACAGTTCATCATAAATCTTTTTTTCAAAATCAGTAATCTCTTTGAGTTTTTTGTCCCATCTGCGCACGAACTGGATATTTTTTACCCCTATAAAAACTAATACGGCCGTTATAAGCATGTTTATAATAACAAGTCCCAGTCTAAAACTCTGACCGTCAAGATTTAATAATCTTGCAATAACGAAGACTAATCTATAATTTTTGAATATTAATAAAAATGAAATAATGTTAAATATAAGGCCAATAGGGACGAGTATTAAAGCAGTCAAAGATATAAAAAGAATTACCTTTCTCTCTTTTTCCATGTGTTCGATTATTTTGTACATCAAATCAGTTAAATTCTCAGCCATTTAGACACCATATAATTCTTTATCAATTTGGAAAAACCATTTGTACCTTTCAATTCCCTTTTCTGTAAGTTCGTAATAGATAATTTTTCTTTTGCCCCAGCTACCTTCATTTTCACTAATGTATCCTGCATCTTTTAATATCCCAAGATACCTCTCTGCCATTTCGGCTTTTAGATTAGCACATTGGATAATATGGGTTTTAAGGACCTTGTTATTAGGTGAAGATTTTTTTATTATGCACTCTAGTATACTTAGTATTATCTTGTTACTGGCCCTATACTCTATTTCCATATATGGTTAACCTACCTTTGTTCTATTACATTAAAAGTCCAGTATATTGCAGAATCCCTATACCTCAGATAGTTATAAGAGTTACTTAGAGGTGGTACAATGGGAAAAATATCAAAAAATGGAGCAATCGGCATTGTTGTAATATCATTGCTCTTGATCTCTGGAGTGCCGGCGATTCTATCTGAAACACAAGAAGATTTAGATAAGTTGGCTGATGATCTACTTTACTCAAGGTATCTAACTTTCCACCAGAGGAAAGAACTAGCTATTGTGTCAATGGACGGAATAATAGATCTATACAAAGAGAATGGCATAAGCACGAGTGAATTAACTGCCCTCAAGGCAAAGCTAAATGATATTGACTCAGAGGCTAAAAATGCTGCTGAAACAATTAATAGGAATGAATTCTATAGTCTCGTTGAAGAAAGCAGAGAAGTTATAAAATCCTTTAGGGAGCTAGTAAAGGAAAGTGACATTGAAGGAAAGGGCGAAGCAGTGAAGAGTGCAGTTCAGGACAATAAAGAATATCTAACTGGATTAAAGGCTGAAACTACAGAAGTTAAGAAAGACATCTACTTAAGGGCAATTGACAATAGGCTTGAAAAACTAGAACAGATATCAAATAGACTTGAAATTAAAGGTGCAGATGTAACAGAAATCGATGAAAAGATTGATGAAATCTCTATTAATAGATCCAATATCTCAAAAGATTCAGATATTGATGCTCTAAAAGAATTTCATCAAAATGCTAAGGAAGGTGCCGAAGAAATCAGAGAATTGATTAAAGAAGCTATTAAAGAATTAAAAGAAACAAAATAAATATTTTTATTTTTTTATAAAATTCTATGCGATAGTTGCTAGTACGTCCCCTGTCTTTACAACATCTCCTTCTTTTACATATACTTTCTGCAAAACTCCTGATGCAGGAGCAACTATCTCATTCTCCATCTTCATTGCAGAGATTATGAAAAGAACTGAATCTTTCTTTACAGGTTTTCCTATCTCACCAACTATCTTTAATACGGCACCGGGTAAAGGAGCTTTCAAAGCGACACCGCCATTAGTCTGTGTCTGTTGATTAGTTGGCTGGGTCTTTGCTACTTCTTTAGGCGGAGCTTTTTCCACTTCTTTGTGTTCAATTTTTGGTTTAGAGATTTTATTTTTTCTTGTTTCAAAGAAGTTTAGAACTATTTCAGGGAATAAGGCATAGGATATTACATCCTCTTCCTTTTCGATTTTGTCCTTCACTTCATCCCTGAATTTTTGGTAAGAAGGCTTTTTCAATTCTGGTGATTTCTCGTAGGATACTTTCTCATCACCGATTATTATCTTTTGTATGTCTTTGTTAATTGGTGCAGCTGGTCTTCCATATAGTCCTTTGACATAGTTCTTAACTTCATTTGGAATTAGTTTGTATCTCTGTCCAGAGAGTACATTCAATGTGGCCTGAGCCCCAACTATCTGACTCAAAGGAGTTACTAGTGGTGGGTATCCCAATTCTTCTCTGACTTTTGGAACTTCGAGAAGTATGTCGTCGAGCCTGTTTTCTGCATTCTGCTCCTTAAGCTGGGAAACTAGGTTTGACATCATACCTCCAGGTATCTGGAAATGAAGGATCTGAGTGTTAACTGTAAGTGAAGCTTCACTAAGAAGTCCTTTGTATTTTTCTTTTAGTTTTTTGAAGTAATTTGCAATCTTGTATACTCTTTCTATGTCTATGTCCGACTTGTATTTTGTATTTTCAAGCATTGCATACATTGTTTCGACACCAGGCTGACTTGTTCCAAATGAAAAAGGGCCTATTGCAGTGTCAATTATATCGACACCCGCTTCAATTGCTTTGAAGTAACTTGTTGGTGCCATTCCACTTGTGCAGTGTGAATGCAAACAAACTGGGAGATCGAAATTTTCTTTAAGAGATTTAACGAGATTATATGCATCCATTGGATTAATTAAACCGGCCATATCTTTTATACAGATAGAGTCAATTTCAAGTGCAATCATCTCTTCGGCTGTTTTAATATAATACTCAATTGTGTGAACAGGACTTATGGTGTAACTTAGTGCACCTTGTGCATGGCCGCCGACTTTTTTAATTGCCTCAATAGGCACTTCCATATTTCTTATGTCGTTTAGTGCATCAAAGATCCTGAAAATATCAATACCTCTGTTAAATGACGCTTCGACAAATTTGTGGACGATATCATCTGGGTAATGCTTGTAGCCAACAAGATTTTGGCCTCTCAAAAGCATCTGAAAAGGTGTTTTAGGTGCTTCTTCCTTTAACTTTGTGATCCTTTCCCATGGATCTTCATTTAGATACCTTAGGGCAGAGTCAAATGTTGCACCGCCCCACATTTCAAATGAATGGAAACCTACCTTATCCATTTCCCCAACTATCTCTAACATATCATCAGTTCCAAGCCTTGTGGCTATAAGGGACTGATGAGCATCTCTCAATGTTGTATCTGTTATTTTGACCTTTGACATGATAATATCCACCTAAAACATAAGTAAAATCATAAATTTACTTCAATTTAAGAGCCTATGAATCGGATTAAAATCCCGTCGTTTTATTAAAAGTAGTTTTCATACTCATGGGCCCCATAGTATCTATAATAATCTGATTTGAAACGATTTAAAAATATTACTGTTAATAATTTACTTATATTTCTTTTTTTGTCCAATAATGGTCATATTCATTCTAAATTCTACTTTTGTTTATTCTTAATTGTCGATGGCCCAAATTAATTTTCTAATATTCATAAAATTCCTATTAGGGCCACTTAAAATAGTCTACTAGGAATAAGATGGCCTAAATTAATCATATATCTATAAATAAATATAAATATTAGAGGATAATAAGTTTTTTTATAGTTTTAATATACAAATGAAAACATATTATGTTTTTTGATGGATATTATTTTAGGAGGTATAGATATGAGAAAAAGAATAGGTTATCTGGAAGGTACGGATTCAAAAATATTAAGCTCTTTCATTGCTAAAGGCTACAACACCATGACTTTGGGAAATGGTTTAGACGGGCACGGGAAGTTCCTTGCACATATTGATTCAAGCGATAAGATTTGTGCAGTCGTAGGATATCTTCACAAGTTTTTGCCTTTAACAGATCAAAAGATCTCCCCAAATGATTTGCTTTATGCTTGCAGGCTTCACAGCATACCAGTGTTCGTAATGGTTCCCAAAGAAGTAATGGCCGAAGGAAAAAAAGCATTGGAAGAAGTTTCAGACTTTGTAAATTTTGTGGAGCCTGAATCTACGCTTGAAGCAATTCTAGAGTTTTTAGGCAATAAATAGGCGTATATTTTTAAATCTTTTTTTTTTATTTTTCTTAATGTTCTCAAACTTTGACCTTAAAGAAATTTCAAAAGAACTAGCCTACTTGGAAAGGATGAGGGTAGATAAAATCTACCAACTAGGTAATGAGATAAGGATAAAATTCTTTGGACGAGGCAGAGAAGACCTTGTCATAAAACCCCCTCTTGCAGTTTTTGTTACATCTTATCCAAAACCCGCACCAAAAAATCCGACATGGTTTGCAATGCTTTTAAGAAAGCACCTGAAAGCTATGTGGCTATTTAAAATAGAACAGTGTGATTTTGATAGAATTTTGATGTTATCATTTGGATTTTATGAGGACAATAATCCAGTTGTAAAGTTTGTTTTAATTGTTGAGATGTTTAGAGATGGCAATATTATACTGGCCAATCAAGATAACGTAATCATTGGAATCTTGTCAAGAGAATATATGAAGGACAGAACGCTTGCCCCAAAGTCTATCTATGCATTTCCTGAAAAGAAAAAGGGATTTGACCTAAGTATTGAAGAAATCATTGAACTTTCTAAAGAAAAAGAAATAGTAAGGGGGCTTGCAACACAACTAAACATAGGTGGGCTTTATGCTGAAGAATTATGTCTAATGGCAGAGGTAGATAAATCTAGTAAAGATATCTCAAAAGATGAGGCCATTAAGATAAAAGAAGCCCTGACCAGATTAGAGAATCTAAATAAAGATCCAATGATAATAAAGAAAGGCGATGAGGTAGTCGATATACCTCCTTATGATTTAATTTCATATAATGGCCCAGAATATCAGAAAGAGAGATACGAAACTTTTTCTAAAGCCCTTGACGAAGTATATGGAAAAGGAGAATCAGAAGAAATATTGAGGGAAGAGTTATCTAGCCATCAAAAGAAGATACAGAAATTTGAAAGAATGTTAAAATCCCAACAAGACCTTTATAATTCATATATTGAGGAAAGAGATCTTTACAAAAAAATGGGTGATTTAGCATACGAAAAATATCTGATAGTTGAAGAATCGATAAAGGTCATTGAACAGGCTAAGAAGAACTACTCCCTTGAAGAGATTAAGAAAAAACTTTCGGATAATAAGTTGATTTCTGAAGTTGATTTCAAAACAGGGATTATCACATTTAACTTTGATATTCCGCTCCCTATAGAAATTAAAAAAGATGTCAATGAAAATGCAAATTTATTTTATGAAAAATCAAAAAAGATGAAGAGAAAAATAGATGGTGCAAAAATAGCAATGGACAACACAGAGGCCAAACTATTAGAATTAAAGGAAGAAGAAGGAGAGTTAGAAGTTGAAAAGCCAAAGGCAATTGAAAAGAAAGTAAGAGAGTGGTATGAACGCTTTAGATGGTTTATCTCAAGTGAAGGAAAAATCATTCTTGGGGGGAGAGACTCTTCTTCTAACGAAGTAATTGTAAAAAAATACATGGAGCCAAGTGACATTTATTTCCATGCAGACGCATATGGCGCACCACATGTTATAATAAAGGAAGGAAGCAAGGCAAACGAAACAACTTTAAATGAGGCAGCAATATTTGCAGTTTCTTTTTCCTCCCTGTGGAAGGACGGTTACGGTGGTGGTGATGCTTATTGGGTTGCCCCAGAACAAGTAACAAAGGAAGCCCCCTCAGGAGAATACTTGAAAAAAGGTGCTTTTGCAATAAAAGGTAAAAGGAACTATCTTAAATCCGTTCCAATAAGACTTTCAATTGGAATTACTTCTGATGGGAAAATAATGTGTGGGCCAGACGCACCTATAGAAAAGCATACAGTTAAAAATGTAAAAATAATGCCTGGGAAACATAAGAAGGAGTCTTTTGCTAAGAGATTAGCAAAGATTTTAGAGACGGATGATATAGATGGAATTGTTCAGGCACTTCCGCCAGGCGGATGTGATGTGAGAGGCAGTTAATATGGATCCATACTTGTACGTATTTCTTGTATCAATTGTCCCATGGCTTGAACTTAGAGGCAGTATACCTCTTGGAGTAATAATGGGCCTTGACATCACAAAAGTTTTTTTAGTGAGTTTACTTGGAGGAATATTGATCATACCAGCTCTTTTTTTTGCTCTTGATCATATATTCCCAATAGTGAGAAAAATAAAAATTATAGATCGTCTTTATCTCATCTGGGAAAAAAGAGTCCATAAAAAATACCTGAAGTACTCGGATTGGGAGTTACTTGGACTCATGATATTTGTAGCAGCACCAATTCCCGGAACAGGCGTCTATAGTGGCACTTTTTTGGCCTTTTTATTTGGGCTAGAAAGAAAAAGGTCCTTTTTAGTAATAGCTATTGGTGCAGCTATCGCGGGAATATTGGTAAGTTTAATAACTCTTGGATTAAAATCAAATATGGTTTATCTTGGAGGCCTCTTTTGAAGATTGCCGTAATGTCGGATATCCACGGTAATGTTGAAGCATTGTTAGAAGTCTTAAAAGACATTGAAAATCAAGCAGTTGACAAGATAATCTGCACAGGCGATTTAGTTGGGTATGGGCCCTATCCAAATGAAGTAGTTAATGTCTTTATTGATCAAAAAATACCCACAACCCTTGGAAATCATGACGTTGCAACATTTGATATGGAGCTATTGAATGATTTAGGCGGGGTCGCACATCAGAGCAATGATGCTGACCCTTGATATTTTGGGGAAATCAGAGAAAAACTACATAGAAAAGCTTCCAAGATCCCTTGAGTGCAGGGATTTCTATTTTGTTCACGCTTCCCCTCCTGACAATGTACGTGGCTATATAACAAGAAAAGGTGTTATTGAAATAATATATCTCTTTAGCCAATTCGATTCTAAGATATGTTTTATTGGTCACACACACCTTCTTGCAAAGTACTATCTTGAAGACAATATACCAAAATATGAATCAATTGGAGAGGGCAGAATAAAATTAGATCCTGAAAAAAAGTACATAATCAATGTAGGAAGTGTTGGTCAGCCAAGGGATGGGATTTCTAAGGCCAAATATATAATCCTCGATGAAGATGATTATTCTCTTGATGTCAGATTTGTAGACTACGACATTAAAAAGGTCCAGGATAAAATATTGGAACTTGGATTCCCAAGGAAAAATGCAGAGTTTCTCGGGCCTATATAATTAGAAGGTCCTTTGTGAAAGGAGTAAGTATCTCTGGATTTCCTTTCCTCACAACTACCGTATCTTCTATTCTTACCCCTCCAAAGTCAGGTATGTATATACCGGGCTCAACAGTTAAAACCATATTCTCTTCAATAGTGTAATCGCTTATAGGGTTTAGACCAATTGTATCGTGCGTCTCTAAACCTATTCCGTGGCCTAGTGAGTGGATGAATCTCCCTTTATATTTGGTACTATCAATATAATTTGAAACGGCATTGTGGACATCCTTTGCAATTGCACCGGGTTTTAATTCATCAATACCTAGAAGCTGTGCTTCAAGAACAGTTTCATAAATATTTTTCTGCTCTTTAGTTGCCGTTCTATAGAAAAAAGTCCTTGTCATGTCAGAACAGTACCTGTTGTATTTTCCTGCAAAATCCAGCAGGACGAAATCTCCTCTCTTTAGGGGAGAATTTGAGCTCTCGTAGTGAGGCAAAGAAGAATTTGCACCAAATGCAGCAATAGTATCATAGGAAAGTGCATCTGCACCATTTTTCCTTAATTGAAATTCTATCAGGAAGGATAGATCTTTTTCCGTTAGGCCTTCTTTTAACATATCAGGAACTTCACTAAATGTTTTGGATGTTATCTCTGATGCCCTCTTTATTTTTTCAATCTCTTTTTTATCCTTTATTGCCCTTGTAAAATTGATCTCTTTTGATATGTCTATTAACTCTCCTCTGTAAGAATCCTTTAGCTTCTCCACTTCAAGGTATGTTATTGAAGAAAAAGACAATCCAAGATTCTGGCCTCTAATATGATCTTGGAGAAGTTTTATCCTTTCCTCCCTTGAACTGAAAACAAATACTTCAAAGTCGCCCTTGGATTTTTCAGCTGCTTCTCTCTCCATTGTTGAAGTAAATAGTTTTGATGTTCCATCAGGATACAAAATTAGGAAGGATCCATCAAAGAGACCCCCAGAAGCGTTACTGAAATAAAAGAAGTTTATATCTGGGTATGTGGCTCTTGATATAAGGACGCAATCGACATTTTTTTTCTCTTTAGCGATATATTCAAAAAGCCTTTCGATTCTATTCTTCATCATAATCACTAACAGTAAATTATATAATAGAATTATAAGATGTCTATAAAAGAGTGATGTCCTGGTGGGATTATGGACGATAGAACGCTAAAAAAAGATTTCAAGAAAAAAGCAAGTCAAAATTATCAAAAGTATTACGCTGTTGATACATTAAAATCACTTGGTTTTACTAGAAGGGAGTGTAAAAAGTGTGGCACATACTTCTGGTCAGTAAAGGAAAGAGATATTTGTGGGGATCCTGAGTGCGAAGGGGGATATTCCTTCATTGAAAATTCCCCGGCAAAGAAAAAACTTGACTTTATACAGGTATGGAAGGAGATGTCATCCCTATTTGAGAAAAAGAGATACTCAATTATCAAGAGGTATCCTGTAGTTGCTAGATGGAGAGACGATACAGACTTTGTCCAGGCTTCAATTTATGACTTTCAACCTCATGTTGTAAAAGGGGTACAAGAGCCACCTGCAAATCCATTACTTGTTCCACAGTTCTGTGTTAGATTCAACGATATTGACAATGTAGGTGTCACGTTGAGACACTATACCGGTTTCGTCATGATAGGCCAGCACGCCTTTTTCCCACCAAAGGAGTTCTCCCAGGATAGATTCCTATCTGACATATATGACTGGTTAAAGACAGGTCTTGGGATACCTTCAGAGGAGCTAATATTCCATGAAGACGCATGGGCAGGCGGAGGAAATTTTGGGCCATGCATGGAATTTTTCTCTAGAGGTTTAGAGCTAGGTAATCAAGTTTACATCGAATATGAGACTACGCCTTCAGGTGGCAAGGAGCTTGACCTTAAGGTATTGGACATGGGCGCAGGTCAAGAACGATTCTCATGGTTTTCACTTGCAAATCCAATAGGTTACGAGACTGTTTTTCCGACAGTATGCGATCACCTCTACAGAAGAACTGGCATAACACCGGACAAGGAATTTTTGAAGGGCTTCATACCGTATTCCGGAATGCTAAACATGGATGAAGTTGAGGATATTGAAAAAGTCTGGGATAATATAGCAAAGAAACTTTCATCTGACAAAGAGTATCTAAAAGAACAGGTCTTACCCTTGCAAGCCATATACTCTATAGGAGATCATTCTCGATCATTATTATTTGCCCTATCTGACGGCGCCCTACCTTCTAATGTCGGCGGGGGATACAACTTAAGGGTAATCTTGAGGAGGGCCCTGTCTTTCATTGAAGGTTTTTCATGGGACATTGAGCTTCAGAAGGTAATTGAAGAGCATGCAAAGTACCTCATGCCACAGTACCCGGAACTAAAAGAGAACATTGACGATATATGTCAAATAATATCCTATGAAATGGAGAAATTTGACAATACAAAAGATAAGTCTAGAAGGATAGTTGAAAGACTTACTGAAAAAGGTGAAGATCTTACAGAGGAAAAGCTAATCGAACTATACGATTCACACGGCATCACGCCAGAAGTTATGGGGGTAAAACCACCAAAGGACTTTTACAAACGTGTAACTGAAAGGCACGAGAAGAAGGAATCATTAGATGCTGAAAAAGAAATTCACTATGACATGCCAGACACAGAAAGACTTTACTATGACGGTGTTACAAAATTCTCTGCCAAAGTACTTGATGTTTCTGAAAATATTGCAATACTTGATAAGACTGCATTTTATCCAGAAAGCGGCGGTCAGGAAGGGGACAGAGGTTTTCTCAATGACTGTCCTGTTTCATACACCAAAGTCTCTGGAAATGTTATACTCCACATAATGGAAAAGATCAACTTCAAGAAAGGTGACACCGTAAAAGGCGTAGTAGATGAGGAAAGAAGACTAAACCTAACAAGACACCACACAGCAACCCATATAATAAACGGCGTCAGCAGGCAGATATTGGGTAACCACATATGGCAAGCAGGTGCAGAGAAAACTGAAGAAAAAGCAAGGCTTGACATAACCCATTACAAACTTATCGATAGCGATGATCTTTTCAAAATTGAGAGAATTTCTAATGAAATAGTCTTGAAAAACCTAACAATAGAAAAAGGATTTTTCCCAAGGGCCGAAGCTGAAAAGAAATATGGATTCAGACTATACCAGGGTGGAGCCGTTCCAGGAAAGAAGCTTAGGGTAGTAAATGTCAAAGGGCTTGATGTAGAGGCTTGCGGAGGAACTCACGCTGATTTTACTGGACAGATTGGGCCAATCAAGATTTTGAAGCAGAGTAAGATCCAAGATGGTGTAGTAAGGCTTGAATTCTGTGCAGGAGTCAAAGCACTCGAGGCAATTCAGGAAGAGTCTATTCTCTTAAGGGATTTATCGGATGTATTTAAGGTTGAAAAGGATAAACTTCTCGATACAGGAAAGAGATTTTTCAACGAATGGAAGGGCAGAGGAAAAGAGATTGAAAGACTTAAAGCAGAGATGTCTTGCTTGAAGAAAGAAGGTCTTGAATGTAATTTCATAGAATCTGATGGAGTTTTGTTCATGGAAGAAAATGTTGATACCTCCCCAGATGAAATGAGAAAAATTGCAAGAGAGCTTTCAGGTGATAATAAGGTAATCGTATTGACCAATAATGACGGTAATATTGTTGTATCATGCGGTAAGATTGCCATTGAAAGTGGCCATAAAGCCTGTGAACTTATTAAGAAGTACGGCAAGGGTGGCGGAAAAGATGACTTTGCCCAAGGAGTAAAAGGATAGATTTTTAATATATTCTTCTCTCTTTTATTTTATGAATAGAAAAGCAGTTTCGCCAGTTGTTGCTACAATGTTACTTGTTGCAGTTGCCGTTGCCTCAGTTAGCTCTTATTGGGTATGGTTTAGGAGCTTTCAAACTCAGGTTCAAAAGGGAGTGGAGCAACAAGCCGGTGTTTCAATCTCACTAAGACTTGACTTAGTTAGCATAACTGACGATGGTACCTCTTATTATGTGACTTTGAAAAACGCATCATCTTCTGGAACTTTAGAGTTTCGTGGAATTCAAGATTTTATTATAGATGGCCAGAATAATTGGGAATCGATTCAACCTACACTGCCTCGAAGCGTCAATGCTGGGGCCAATATAACTTTTGTTTTAAAAAGATCGACTAATCACAGCACTGGCACCACTCATAGCTTTGTATTCATAGGCCATACTTCAAGAGGGCAAGCAGTTGCAACAATATCCTACACCGATTCTTAGTTATTTGCGAAAGTTTTTATATTTTAATTAAAACTTATCTATGATGATTTAGATGACTAATCTAAAAATTACTGCGGGCGGATTTATTTTTAAAGCAAGATTAGAAGAAGAAAATGCACCAAAAACTTGTTCTGCATTTCTTAAACTCTTACCATTCAAAAACAAAATAATCCATGTCAGATGGAGTGGCGAGGCTGTATGGATACCTCTTGGTGATTTTGATCTAGGCATTGGATATGAAAATCACACAAGCCATCCTTCAAAGGGAGAAATTCTTCTTTATCCAGGGGGGATAAGCGAGACAGAGATTTTGCTCCCATATGGAAGCACATGTTTTTCAAGCAAGATGGGGCAGCTTGCGGGAAATCATTTTATCACAATTACAGAAGGTATAGAAAAATTGCCTGAATTGGGTAGAAAAGTACTATGGGAAGGAGCCCAGGATATAGTATTTGAAAAGATATAAAAAAATTAAATATTTTTCCAGATGTCTTCAATCTTTACCCTGTGCTGGTCCATTGAGTCTCTTTCTCTGATAGTAACGGTGTTGTCCTCTAATGTCTGGAAGTCGATAGTGATGCCAAAAGGAGTTCCTATTTCATCTTGTCTCCTGTATCTCCTACCAATCGAACCTGAATCATCATAGAAAACGTCGTAGCACTCGGATAGACTGTCATAGACACTCTTTGCAACCTTCTCAAGATCTCCTTTCTTTTGCAATGGGAATATTCCTGCTCTAAAGGGTGCAACTTCCTTGGGGAGTGATATGACTTTTCTGTCCCCTTCATCTTTATAGAATACGTCAAGTAAGGTCCAGAAGTTCCTGTCAACACCAAATGAGAGCTCAAGAACGTGGGGTATAAACTTCTTACCATCAACGTTTACATCAAGCCTTTCCCCACTTGCATTCTGGTGGCCTCCAAGGTCATGGTCGGTCCTGTAATGGAGACCCCCCATTTCTTTATAGCCGCCAAGTGATTCTGTATAAACTTCAACGTCCCAGTGGATCTTGTTATAAAATGCTCTTTCATCTGCAGAAAGTTCCCTGAATCTAAATAGTTCCTTTGGGAACTTCATCTTATCAAGGTAAAACTCCTGGATCTTTGCAAGATGGTAAATGTAAAACTTGGGGATACCAAAGTTCTTTTGAAGATCTGATGCAGTTATTTCATCAACTTCGCCGGTGGCCCTGTTCTGCAATGGGAACATCCTTAGTTTTACGTCCTTAATGGAATCAAAATCGGGATGATCTTCTATATTATCTGGATCAAAGAATACTTGTAGTTCTGCTTGATTGAATTCCCTTAATCTGTAGAATCCCTGTCTTGGGGATATCTCATTCCTGTAGGCCCTCCCTATAATTGCAAGACCCATAGGAAGTTTTCCTCTTAGAGTGTTAAAGCTCCTCTTGAAGGCTAAAAATGCTCCCTGTGCAGTTTCTGGCCTAAGATATGCAATTTCGGACTCTCCAGTTGCACCAACTGATATTTCAAACATCATGTTGAACATCTTCACTTCTAGAAGATGCCCACCACACTTTGGACAAGTTATACCACTTTCTTTTAGTAATTCTGACATCTCATCTGCAGACATCCCTTCTGCACTTCTTTCAAGGAACTCCTCTACAAGGTGATCTGCCCTAAATCTTGAATGACACTTTTCACATTCAGTCAAAGGATCATTAAAGTTTTCAAGGTGACCTGACCCTACAAAAACGTTCTTTGGCATTATATTAGTCGCGTCAATTTCAAAAAAGTTTGGATTTAATCCAAGGTAATGCCTTCTCCATGCATTCTCCCATTTCCTTCTCATAAGGGTACCAAGATGACCATAATCATAAAAACCGGAAATACCGCCATAAATTTCAGAAGATGGAAAGATAAAACCCCTTCTCAATGCAATGTCCATTATCTCATCAGATTTCATGTAACTACCTCTGCTTTAGCAAAGAACAGCGAAGATGACTTATAAATTTTTTGTAGTTATCTACCTTTTACTAATCAAATATTAAATTAAAATACAAAAAAAGCTAATCTAAAATCCTCAGATTAGAATAGTTTATTTAAAAAATAAAATAATTTACAAAGCCTTTTTTAGTTCTTCAATTCTTTCTTCAACACCTTGCTTTTCTTTGTCAAGCCAGACCTTGTATTCTTCAAGCATTTCTATTCTTTCCTGCTTTGTGTAGAAGTGCCTTCTGCGATGAGAGCTTTGTTCATTTTTCATATGCCCAATTCTTGGACCATGTTCCATTCTTTCATGTTTCCACATCCTTATCACCTCCTATATCGGTTCTACGATATCGTATATCCGATATTTATTTAAAAATCTTTCGGTTAACCGATATATTTTAATACTTCCTAGGAATTTCATAAACATGGGAGATCACAAGCATCACGGTAAGGGATTCCTTTCATTTTTGATCTTATGGATACTACGAAGTACAAAGATGAACGGTTCCGAAATAACAGACGAAATCGAAAAAAGAAAAGGTAGGAGATTCAGCCCCGGTACAATTTATCCTGTTTTAAAAAAGCTAAAAGACAAAGAGCTAATTATTGACGATGAAGAAAAACGATACTCCCTTACAGAAAAAGGTCAAAAGGAACTCATTTTAAGAATTGATAATTTTTTCAAAACGTTTCATGATTTAGAGGAAATGCGTAATTACCTAAATAGTCAAGAATAACCAATGGTCATGTTGTATTGTCCATCGATTCTGGCAGTGTAAATTTGTCCCTAGTTATACCAATTAACTTTCGTGCAGCAATTGTAAGTGGATCTATAACACTTGATATCGGGGGAACATAAGATGTTTCTATTAAAGCAAGCTGGTGTGCTGTAACGCCTCTTGAAATCATAAACGACATTGAGTCAATTCTTCCCTTAACGCCTTCTTTTGAGATTATCTGGGATCCAATTAATCTAAAGTTTTTATCTACCAATATTTTAACAGTGATTATTTCGCCCTTGGGGAAGTACCTTGCTCTTGTAAGTCCCTTTGCCATTGATTCTCTAGGGAATATGCCGTTTTGAATGGCTCTTTTAGAGTTTACTCCAACTGCCCCTATTTCTAACTCCCCTATGATTGCCACGCCTGGGCTTACAATAGGGGTATAAACTGTATTAGTTCCCAGTATATTTTCTGCAACTGTCAGAGCCTGTCTTACCGCAGTTGAACCTAGTGCACTCAAAGTAGGCCTGAAAGAAACACCATCGATAACTTCAATACAATTTCCACATGCAAATACATTTGTCAAAAATGCCCCATTCTTCCTTACTCTAAGGCAAGCATCTGTAATAAGACCTCCAGTAACGCCCCTCTCTATACCAGAGTTAATTGCCATTTCAACGTTAGGCCTTACGCCAACAGAAACTAAGACCATATCTGTTTTAATTTCTCCTTCACTTGTAATGACTTTAGAAACTTTTCCATCATCACTTTCAAATTTAAGTACTTCAGTGTCCTTAAGTAACGTAACGCCGTTAGAGATTAGATATTCCTCAACAATCAAAGCCATATCGGGGTCTAGAATCGAACCCATTATCTGGGAGCTTCTTTCTATAACTATGACGTCCTTGTTTCTTTTCTTAAAGGCATAAGCCATTTCAAGCCCTATTGCTCCACCGCCAACTATTGTTATGGAGTTTGAATTTTTTAGTGCCCTCTCAATTTCTATGGCCTCTTCGAGAGAATACATGAAATAAATCCCTTTCAGTTCAATCCCCGCTATATTTGGGACGAAAGGCTTTACTCCCGTCGCAATTACTAAAATATCATAATCATAATTCCCTTTGTTTGTAAATACAATTTGTTTTTCAGTGTCTATGCTATCGGCATGGGTGTTAGTTTTTATAGAAATATTCATATCTCTGTAATGTTGAGGGCTTCTCATTATAAGATTGTCAAATGATTTGATCATCCCTGAAACAACAAATGGTATCCCACAAGGACTGTATGAGTAATAATTCCTATCTGTAATAACAGTGATATCAATATCTTTAGTTTCTTTTCTAACTTGAGATGCGACTGGCAAACCTGCAGGCCCAGCCCCAATAATCACAAGTTTTTTCTTCATAACTAACTCATCTTAGAAATATTATGAAGTATGATTTAAATTTTGAAATATAAAAGTTATCCCTATAATTTAAATAAAAGAATCGATAACATGAACTAGTCCTCTAAAGGACCGTTCTTCATCTTCAGCACTTGATATAATGACTATGTCGTTATTTTTAGGGCCAAATTTGTCATGAAGCTCTGTTTCTAAGGCCCTACTTAAATTTAGTTTTATCGTTGGGATCTTTATCTCAGGTCTTGTTTCCGGAAGTGTAAAGTGATTGTCTCTAAATATCAAAGTGATTGCAGACCTAGCGCCCCCAAATACTGCGCTGTCCCTCTGGTCCATGCCGTCTTTTATCTTTGTTGATGCACCTTTTATGATGGTCCCAAAATTTTGAGGGTTTAGTGTAAGTTCTTCTGCTTTGATTTTCTCTGGAACTTCAAACTGGACAGACTTTTCAAGGAAATTCCTGCCCTTTGTCGTGAGCTTGTGCCCAAGCCTTGAAGAGCTAATGTAGTCTGAGTCCTTTAGTTTTGTAAGAATTGACCTGATACTGGCCTCATTTAGAAAGATTCTCTTTGAAAGGAGTTTTCTTCCTATGCTTTCCTCTTTTTCAATTATCTTTAGCACTATGAGTATGTCTGCATTGGTAAAGTTTGCTTGCGGAATAGTTCTCCTTTCAAACATATCAATCAATTTGAGATGTTAATATATATTACTTTTGTTTGATAAATAGAAAAAGAAAAAATAAATTATAGTATCATATCAAGAAGATATGAAAGCTGTTTTATAGGTTCGTTTAGGTCTGACACGTTAGTTGCGTTTAGTACTAGTATGTCTTTTTTGCCGTAGATGTCCTTTAGGTATATCATGCCTTCCGAGTCTGTGTCAATGTAGTTCCCGATATCATAAATCCTCTTTATTTCTTCGTTATTGTCTTTGTTTCCAATTAGGATCATGTTGTACTTTGCTCTGTCTGAAGCAGTAATCTGTTTATCTGTCCTTATCAAGTTAGTTGGTTCTACTTTGACATTGACTGTTTCTTTCTTTGGAACTAGGTCAACCCTCTGGATCTTGTATTTCACATAGTATTTTTCTTCATCGTAGTCTTCAACATAGACTCTAAAGTATCTGTCTGGGCCCCAAAATACTGTGCCTTCCTTAAGGCAATCAAATGGTATTGGGTCACAGAGCTCAATTTTAATTGATCTTAACTCTTTTCTACAGCTGTCGCATCTATCAACCCATGGGCTGTATACGTTTGGATCATTCATTAAAAAGTTCAATCTCCACTTAGATCCATCATTTGCAATATACCCACATTCACAATCATCTATGCAGCCATAATCCATTAGTGTGTATATGTTAAACTTTGCAATCATATGTTCTTTCACGTTGCCATCAATGTTCTTCTCAAGATCCTTTTCCATACCAACAAATGCTATATCTCCTCCTTGTATGGCGAACTCTACTTCTTCTTGGTAATTATCACAGTCTAAGTCTTTGTTATATTCTATAACGCATTGACAATTTGTAGAGGTAATATCTGGCGCTGCATTTTGATAATTCCCGGCAGTAAACAATCTAACTGAAGAAGCATAGATTTGTCCTGTTTTAGCATCTTGTAAGTATGCAACTACTCCACAATAATTTGAGTTGGGATATCCACACATATCAATTTCTTCTCTGTATACATCTCCTTTTTTTAAGTCCCTGTATGTTGGCTCCGTACCAGCATTTCCACATTCGATTTTGTATTTTGTAATATTTTGATACCTTTTTGTTAAGTCAATACTCGAAGCATCCCAATAAAAATCATCGGAAGCCAGAGCGCATCCAGAATCACATCTTATTCCCCAGACATTCAAATACAGATCAGAATTGGGGAAATCTCTGTTTAATCTGACGGATACAAGAGTTTCTCTGTCTTTAATAGTTGTAAATCTTTCTGGATCAAAATTTGTGTTGATTACTATTTCTGCATCGCAACATCTACTTGAATTATTTTCATATGCATTTTTGAAAACATTATAATAATCTTCTACTGACCCTCCCGATATTTGGAGTGCTCTGTTTTTATCTCCATTAAATATTAACGTAGGATAACTTACTGCTGCACTATAATCAAATCCGTATCCGTATATCCAGTAAAATCCCGTAGATCCTGACCCAAAGTGAAGTGCCTGTTTATTTGGACCACTCCAAGTATTATAGCTATACAAAGGATCCAAAAATGATTCGTCCATCTTTGAATGGTGTTCTAAAAGAATTAGATCACAGCATTCACCTTCACTTTTTAGTTTACATAGGGCTTCTCTAGCATTCAAAGAATCAGCATCCGAGAAAGCGAATAATTCGGCAAGCGTATTACTACAACAATCTATTTTCATAATATGTCTTTTTACAATACCCTCTGGATCAGTAACTTCAATAGTGGCTTTCTGTTCGCCAAGGTAATACCTTCCCAACTTATGGTCAAAGTTAACTGTAGTCTGGCTCTTGTCCCAGTTAATATCTACAAGTTTTACTTTGTATTTGCCGTATGTCTTTGTTTCTCCAACTTTAAATTCTTCATTTTCCCAGGTTCTTGGAGTTCCATAAAATATCCTGCCTACGGCTTTATCTGGAAAAGTTTCATCTTCGTTATACTTGTACATCCTTAGGAGATTTATCTGCCGATCGAGTAGATTATAACTTGAAGTCTGAGCGGAATAACTCTTCCCAGAAGTCTCGATAAAATCTCCTGGCAAAGTTTGTTTAATATCTTCAATCCAGTAGTCCAAATTTTTCAATAGATTTTTATCTTGACCAAGAGTTTTGTCAGCCCATGTAAAGTCAATATAATAACTGTTTCCATAAAGAACAGAAAATGACTTTCCTTTTACTTCAAATTCATATAGGGAATGAGGAAACGCCATATTTGGAGGTGTGCCTGTTGTAGGATCCATTACAATTAGTAAAGCATTTGTTTTTACAGATTGCGTCAAGCTAAAGGAATCTGTGACTTTAGTTGCAGAGCCAGCTCGTGGCCATCCACCTGTTACAGGTAGGAGTTGCCAGTTACCATAAGGATTTGTAGGCGATCCCCAAGATAAGAAGCTATTTGGGCAGTAACTACTTAGATAGTAAACATTGTAGTCTGTGATATTTTCAAAAGTAAAGTTAACATCTGTTATATCTTTGTAATTGTTAAACTTCACAATAATTTCTTTTGAATAAGGCCAATCATACCAAAAATCGATGGTGTTTCTGCCTACAATCCTAGTGTTTCTATCCCCATCAAACAAAGCCTCCACACTTTCCACATAAAATGGGCAGAATGGATATGGGGGTGAAGGATTACCGCCATGAGAGAAGAAATAGGCAGGTGTAGTGAATCTCCTCCAATTGTAGCTCCAATCTATATTTGATTTTACACCAGTGTAACCAAGAGCAACATTGTCATGATCATCTTCAGTAAAGTTACCCGATTCCCAGATTATCTTTTCGTCTGTTCCAGTAACACTGTAATAAGTTTCATTTGTAAGTTTTGTTACAACTTCTGCTACCTTCTGTATGTCCTTTGCAGTCGCAGCTTCACTCAATACTATCAATGCTTGGGGATTTCCCTTTTCATCAATAAAGAAGTCTCTCCCCGGAAGTTCCTGTGCGGAGTAGTTTGGTATAACAGATAATACAAATACTATCAATAAAAAAATAGAAATAATTTTTTTCATATACCCACCTTAACTTTGGAATGCATCTGTGTATTTCCATTCAACTTTCATGCCTTTGGCCACTTTGATATTGGAAATACCAAGCTGAGAGTAGTCCCCGTTAATCCAATACTGCCAGTACTTTCCAGTTGACCTGTTTTCAGCAAGCCCTTCAATTGAAGTTACAAAAACACCAAGTGACTGGATGTTGTAGTCAAACTTCATCCCAGAAGCTTTCATAGCATCAAAGATTGTGGAATCCTTTGGAACTTTAACTTCCTTCCATTCTTTTGTGTATCCACTACCAAAGTCAGCAGCAATGTAAACATTAACGCTGTCCTTATTTTCTGTAGTAGTTGTAGAATCTGAAGTCGCAGGAGCTTCTGAAGTGATACTTATCTCGTCTTTTTGTACGAATAGGTCGCCGTTATTATCCTTCCATTTTAATAGTAAAAACTGAGAGTTCCCGTATTTCTGTAAGTTTGTCGGGTCTTCAAGTATAAGGCCTGCTGCAAAGGTCCCTTCCCTTGAGGCACCCCATAACATCAAAATATTTGTGTTATTGAATTTTCCAAAATAAATAACGCCTATGTCCTCTCCAGAGCCTATCTTTGGCTTTGAGAGGGTAATGTCCTTGGCAGTAATTAAAATTCTATCTTGAGTTTCCTCATACTTCACTCCAAAAACATCGTTCAGTTCCTTTGTCTTTGAGTTTATCGCTGGGCCACCTATAACTACTAGAGATTTGTTCGACGGCGCTTCAAAGTCCAAGGAGTTCGTGCTTAGAACGCCCATTTCTTTGAAACTCTTAGAAACTGTGTCCCTTGTTAGGAGATCTAGTGAATTTGCGTCCTTTCCTGTCACAAAAACTGTGCCATTTGAAAATGAAGATGGAACGTTACCTATGCTCTCTGCAATCAATAGAGAGGGCAACTGCACCAATAATATCAGAAATATAAATAGCACGTAGAAATTTCTAAACTTTATCCCTTCCATTTTATTTTCCTCCGGTTAAATATTGTTATATGGATGGTCACACCATCCATATATATAACTTTCGGATTGCTGACTAGAAAACGTTAAATAATACGGATGGCTAGACCATCCAGGGATTAAATGCTCGAGCTTACCTATAAAAGAAAGAGATCATTGTTCCACGATGCGTCTCCGTTTCTTAAAATATCGTGGCTTCTTTCCATTCTCTTAATCTCCATAATCTTTGAGCACCCTATAATACTATTTGTCATATTTTTATCTTCATTTTTCATGGCTCTAATCTCAAAAATATTTATAGAGTGGGCACGAGTCATGAAGCTAGTTGTTTTCTTCATACCTTTTGTTATTCTATTTAATCTCATCGTAAATGCAAACGGAGAGACGGTATTGTGGCAGTTGCCATTTAGGATCCCAATTTTTGGCATGCTAAATATTACACTCGAAGAGCTTGCATTTTCACTTACCATGTGCATAAGGATAGCTGCTATCTTGGGGGCATTTGCCGTTCTAAATCTCACAACTGACCCAGATGATCTTTTGTGTGCTGTAACAAAACTAAGGCTCCCGTATAGGTCAGTTGTTGTAACTTCCCTTTCAACAAAATTTGTCCCCGTATTGTTTTCTGATCTGAAGAATGTCCAGGAAGCCCAGAGGTCAAGGGGCGTTGACTTTTCCAAAGGAACTCTTAAAGAGAGGATAAAAAAATATGGTGCCGTCTTCTTCCCATTACTTTCAAAGAGCCTTGATCGGAGTGTCCAGATTGCTGAAGCAATGGAGTCACGTGGATTTGGAAGGTATGAAAAGAGAAGCTTCTATAAGGATACTAAAATTTCAGCCTCAGATATTTTCCTGATAGTTGTATCAATTGCACCACTCATTATCTCGCTATACATGGTATCGCAAGGGATTGGCGTCTTTAAGTTCTACCAGAGAATTGACCCTCTGATAAAATCAGACTCTGAGGCATACTATATTATTTCCATCCTCCTATTCCAGGTTTTCTTGTTGCCATTACTTAAAATAAAAGGACTGATGACATATGATTAAATTCAAAGATTTTTCTTTTTATTACCCTGATTGTGTTACGCCGTCACTTGATAAAATCAACGTTAGGATAGGAGAGGGTGAGTTCCTCGTTATTACCGGGCCCTCCGGTGGGGGGAAATCAACATTCTTGAGGGCTATAAATGGCCTAATACCAAATTTTTATGGGGGAAAAATAAGTGGTGAGGTTCTAGTGCAGGGCAAGAATGCTTCAGAAACCCCTACAAATGAGATGTCAGAGCTAGTAGGAATGGTATTCCAAGACCCAGAGAATCAACTAATCTCAAATCAAGTCGAAAGAGAAATTGCCTTCGGCATGGAAAATTTGTGCTTTTCAAATGAACTAATGAAAAAAAGAATTGAGGAGGCGCTTGATGCAGTAAACATCTCAAGGCTTAGAAACAGGACAACTTCTGAGCTATCTGGAGGTCAGAAGCAGAAGGTAGCTATAGCTTCTGCACTTGCAACACACCCCGACATACTGCTCCTCGATGAGCCAACATCTGAACTTGATCCAAGAAGTGCAGAGAGTGTCCTAAACGTCATAGAAAAAATTAATGATGAGCTTGGACTCACAATTCTTTTGGTAGAGCACAGGCTTGAGAGGGTAATACATCACGTTGACAGAATGTTAATGATCGATGGCGGGAAACTTATCTATGATGGTAGTCCAAGGAAGATTAGATCTGTGCATTTTGAAAACTGGAAAGTTGGACTGCCTCCCGTGACAAGACTCTCATTACATTTCCAGGACAAAATAGCAAATAATGGCATACCCTTGACAGTCAAGGAAGCAAGATTTTCTCTAAGAGATGTACTAAGCAATCCAAAAAATAAATTTTCATGGGATAAGAAAAAAAGTTCAGATAAAGTTACTATTTCTATGGACAAAGTGTTCTTTTCATACGATGGCGAAAAGGATGTCCTGAAGGATATCTCTTTAAATGTTTATCAGGGCGACATGATAGCCCTCATGGGAAAGAATGCAAGCGGGAAGACAACCCTTGTGAAGCTTATGAACGGTTTAGTAAAACCAAGAAAAGGGAAGGTACTTCTTTTTGGCAAAAAGATCAATGA
>JABLXD010000038.1 GCA_013178285.1 Methanofastidiosum sp. | reverse complement strand
ATGAACTCATACAACGAGTTGGTATAGTATTCCAAGATCCAAACCTCCACCTTTTCAATGATACAGTTCAAGAGGAAGTTGAATTTGTCTTGAGAAATCTTGAATTGAAGGAAGAGTTGATTGAAAAGAAGGTAGTGGATATATTAAAGAAGTTCAAGATATACCAGTATAGAAATAGCTATCCCCATGATCTATCTGGTGGCGAAAGGCAGAGGGTGGCGCTAGCTTCAGTTTTAGTTTCTGAACCTGAAATACTGATACTTGACGAACCAACAAGGGGCATGGATTACTACCTGAAAAAAGAGCTTATTTCCTATCTAAGGGAAAAGGCAAAGACAGTAATTATGGTAACTCACGACATTGAAACTGCAGCAGAGTTTGCAGATAGAGTAGTTCTATTAAGTGAGGGTAATATTATTTCCGATGGCAATAAGAGGGAGGTGCTGTCAAAAGCCCTCCTATTCTCTCCCCAGATCAATAGACTCATACAGCCATACACAAAATATGGGATACCTGATGATACACTCACCGTAGATGAAGTTTTAGAGGTGATCGGATAAAACTAAGCGATCTTTTCCCTCTAATCTTTATTGGTATTGGAATTTTACTGTTTGGAGGAGGGCTAGTATTCGATGAGTCTAGAACAATAGTAAAGCTTTGGCCCTATGAAATTATTGTAATCTTTATTTTAGCTATACTTGCATTTGTATACCAGTTTGAAAGAAAAGAGTTTAGCACAAAGCAGCTTACGCTGATAGCAATGCTTTCGGGGATATCTGCAGTATTAAGGGTGCCGTTCTCTAATTTTCAAGGCATACAGCCCTGCACAACACTCATAATCTGTTCTGGAATGGTATATGGCCCAATTGCGGGGTTTTTTGTTGGGGCATTAACGCCCTTCGTTTCTAACTTTTTCCTAGGCCACGGCCCCTGGACGCCACTCCAGATGATAGGTTGGGGGCTTCCGGGACTCACTGCAGGGTACCTTGGCAGAAAAGAGATCAATTTTAAGTTGGTCATACTATTTGCAGTTGTCTGGGGATTCCTATACGGTTGGATAATGAACATATGGCACTTTGCATTTTTTGTTAAGCCCCACACATTAGAAACTTTTGTTAGAACTTATGTATTGAGCATTGGTTGGGATGTGAGTCATGCTATTGGCAACGCCTTATTTATGGGAATAATTGGAGAAAGAACAATTGGGATATTAACAAGGTACAAGAAGAGATTTACAATTGAAAGAATGTAATCATTCTTTATGGATAATAGTCTTACTTTTACAGAAGTAGCATTTGTGATCTTTTATTGGGTAAAGGTAGCACTTACATTTGGGGCAGTACTCCCTCACATCTTTTGGAAAATTAATTTTGACTTCAGTCTTCAAGTACTACTACCTCTAGAGAATCGTTATTTGACATTTCGGTAAGAATAGAAACCAATTTATTAATCTTTTCCTCATTTAAGTCTTTGTTTAATATTTCAATCCGTAGCATAGGCATTACAACTCTTAGAACAAAAAGTATCAAGAACTAATTTGGCAAAATATTTTTCATAGCATTCTTCACAGACGATGTATATTTCTTTATCTAGTTCACATTTACATATAATGCATTTATTGGCCATATGGATGGTGTCGCCATCCATAATATATAAATATTTTGGATAGGTATGGCGGTATAGCAAAGAAGTTAAGTGTTGGAAAGAAGTGTTAGTTCTTTTGTCAAGAGTATAATAGATTTATTTAGAATATCTTAGGAATAAATCGCCAAGGTACTTTTCGCATATACTCTTCATATTCCCTACCAAATTTATTTAGAAGGAATTCTTCTTCTTTCAATGCTATTATGATAGCTAGTACCGAAAATACTATAGCAGGTATAATCGCCAGCACGATACCAAATAATATTGCTAGACCAAAAAATGTAAAAATTAATCCAAGATACATAGGATGACGTACTTTTTGATATATTCCCGTTTGTATGATTTTTTCAATTTGCTCTGATCTCTTAGGGGATTGTTTGTGAGCTCTATGGCAATAAAAATGAAATAATAGCCCTCCCAACGCAATAACTCCTCCAATATTGTTTGAATAAGGCGAGAATGGTATCATATTTAACTGAAAAAATCTTCCTAAGACGCCCGTACCTAGAATTATCAAAATTCCAATAAATAAAATAATATTGGATTTTGCAAGGAGATATTTATTTGTAATTAATTGTTGTTTCACATATTTCACTTGCAATTTTAGATGTCTTTATCTTTAAATATTTATTTCTTGCATATACCTCTTAATGTATAGTTAACTTAAACAATTAGCATAAAGTCAGAAAAAGGAGAACCTGTTAGAAGGCCTGGCGTTTGATTGGAATCATTTAATAAAAGATTGTCATGGGAAAAGTTTATAAATTCCCTAAAATATCCATCTCTTATTAGGCAAGCCGCGGTCGCCTAGCCTGGGAGGGCGCCAGACTGAAGATCTGGTATTCCGCTGGTTCAAATCCGGCCCGCGGCACTCATTTCTTTTTTGATGTTTAATTTTCAAATAGTTCATTTTATATCTATCCTCATCTTTCCTATTATCGGTGTTATAATGAAAGATGGAGTATTTTATGGAAAAGGGATAAACAAGATAAAAAATGAATATCCCGATATATATGAAGCTATAGTAAAACTTGATGAAGCAGTTTTTACAGGAAGAGTACTTGACTATAGAACTCAAAAATTAATAGCTCTAGCTATTACAGCTTCCAGAGCAGATGAAAGTGCAACCAAAAGGCAGATGATGTCAGGCATGAATGAATTTAATATAACAAAAGACGAGATAGTTGATGTCCTAAGGGTCGTCCTACTAACTTCAGGCATGCCCGCATTTAATAAAGGAATGAGAATCTTAGATGAGATAGAAAAACAATAATTCTTTTCTTTTAATAATCTTAATTCTTATATATAACTAACTCAATCCATGCCATAGATACAAGAGAGTGTTTAGATGAAAGATGTTGAAATAAAGTGCCCTCATTGTGACAAGAAAATTATAATACCTGAGAGTCTTTTAGTAAAAATTATAGAAAAATACCAACAGGATAATCCAGTAGAAAAGCAATCTGAAATGTCTACTTCAGTAGGTCAGACTCAAGATACTTCTGCCATTCAAGAACTAGAGAATGAACTCTTAGCAAAGAAGGAGCTGTTGGCCGAGACGATGTCAAAACTTGAAAGAAATCAGGCTGATTTCACTAGAGTTGTTAAGAGGAACGTGAAACCTGAAGATATGTACCGGATACAGAAGGAGAGAACAATTCTTATGCAGAAGGCAAAGAATCTTCAAGAAGAAATAGCTGCAATAGCTAATCAACTTGGTAAACAAAATAAAAAATGAATATCCATATATCTAGGGGGCAGTTTTCACAGGAAGCTTCTTAGACTATAGGATTCAGAAGTTAGTTGCACTTGCCATATCAGCGGCCAGAGCAGATGATATCAGATATTAATGAATTTAACAATTGTCTGTTTTAACTTTTAATTCCTTTATATCTCCTGTAATTTTATATATTATAAAAACTATAATTATGTCATAATGAAATATTTCTCATTGGATTTGTCCTATGTTTAATAGGCTACATCATTCATACTGTAGTACATACCAAAGAGTACAAATATGACCAACACCATAATTCTAAAATTGAGTTACTTATCACTATAGTTATTTTTCTAGGCTACTTTGGATGGGGCCTAATGCTGTTTAATGACCGATCAATTCTCCTACTAAATCAGTATGCTATTGGGTTTGTAAGTGGATTGGCCTTGTCCTTACTCGGTTTATTGCTATTTATCTTGGCCGCAAATACTTTAAAAAAATTCACAGCAACTAATGAGCTTGCCACAAGTGGCGTGTACGCTAAAATGAGAAATCCAATGTATACCGGAATAATACTGTTACACCTTGGCGCGCCGTTGCTATTGAATCGTCTTTTGACTTTCGCATCTAATGTTATATGGATCCCATTAATTCTACTCTGGATTTACCTTGAAGAAAAGGACCTTGAGAAGGTCTTTGGCCAGAAATACGTTGAGTACAAAAAGAGAACGGTAATATAGGAACAAATAATCTCATAGATGATGTATTTCAATATCTGATTTGTCAAACCTAGTATTAAATATCTTGATATATTCTAGAATATCCTCAAAGTGATTTTTTATTTTACTATCCCCTTCACCATAAGGGAAGTAGGCAAAGAATAGGTAGTTTTTAGTCTTCTCTGTAATCATCGTCCTTCTATCTGGCCCATATAATACGCTAGATATAATTCCAGTTCCATCTCTAGTTATAATGTCCTCTGATTTAAGTTTCATCTCTTTTCCACTAATATTGGTATACTCCTCGTCACCTTTAGTTATAATTGTATTCAAGTTGCCATCAATCAGATCAAGGTCATGCCCTGCTGTGAGGTACATATTCTTTAGTTCTGCCATGAACATCGACTCAACAACAGTATACTGTGATGGGAAACTTTTCCCCTCAACTATAGATTTAATCTGATATTCAATTGGGTACTTCTTCCCAAACTTCTTAAAAAACTCGTTGTATTTTTTTATTACATCTGATTCAAGAAACTCTTTAGAATTGGCCCTAATACTCGCTTCAATCTTCCTCTTTTCCTTTTCTAGTTCTTCGTCAAGCTTCTTATTATCTAGATTTCTAACTTCAATCGTTGATACTTTGAGATCAGGAAAATATTTTGACAGATCCTCTGAAACAGTTACTTTCATGAAAGGAAATTATTAGAACATAGTTTAAATTTTTTATTAATATCTGGCAGTAAAGATTTTATAGTTATTTACATTCAACTAGAAGGTGATAAAATGATCTGTAAGAATTGTAGTAAAGAGATACCTGACACAGTAAAGTTTTGTCCAGAGTGTGGGGCTTCAACGGCGCAGAGGGATGAATTTTTCGTTGATTCAGATCACTTGGTAGAAGAGATAAAGAAGATTATCGACGAAGGCATTGCAACAAGGATTATTATTAAGGATGAAAGTGATAAGACACTCCTTGATATACCTCTGGCCGCAGGTGTAGTTGGGGCATTAATCGCGCCATGGCTTGCTGCACTTGGTGCAATAGCAGCACTAGTTGTAAAATGCAAGATAATCGTAGAGAAATCAAATTAAATTTTATTTTTTATTAGAAAAACTTATTTAAATTGATAAAGCCCCTAAGAAATAGGTGAGTAAAATGAACGCTTCTGAAGAGATCACTATTATTGAAACTAAAAAAATTGATGTAGATAATCCAATTATAATAGAGGGCGTCCCAGATATGGGCCTTGTAGGGTCAATTGCAGTAAGCCACATGATATTACAACAAAAATTTGAAGAAGTTGGGTATATCAAATCTGATTTATTTGCCCCAGTAATGGTGGTTCACGAGAGAAAGGTGCTAAACCCCGTCAGAATATTCCAGAAAGGCAACTTCATAGCTATTCTATCAGAAATCCCAATTGATCCAAAAGCTGGGTATATACTTTCAAGGAGGCTCACCGAATGGTATAAAGAGAAGGGTGCAGAACTTATTATTTCTATTAGCGGAACACCTTTACAGGAAAGGATAGATGTAGAAGAGCCAGAAGTATTTGGGACATCCAACAAAGAAGAGATAATTAAAAAAATGGAAGATTCGGGTGTCAAAATCTTAGAAGAAGGATTTGTTTCAGGTTTTTATGCCTTAATAATCAAGAACTCAATGGAATTAAATTTAAGCTCATCTATATTACTGGGCCAGTGCTATCCAAGCTACCCTGACCCTGGGGCCGCCGCTTCAGTTCTTAAGGTCTTGAATAAAATCCTCGATTTGAACATAGATGTAAAAGATTTAGTTGAACAGGGTGAAGATCTAAAGGTTAATTATAGGGCCTTAATGGACCAGACAAATGCATCGATGCAGAGGGAGACTAAAGTTGAAGTACCGACTATGTATAGGTAGATCTTATGATAAGAAGGTACTATATAGTTAGGGAGAACCCAAATAATTCGTTTAGGCAGACTTACTGGCATATTAACTGTGGGTGTAGCAATATTGAGCCGCTTACTGAGTTTAGGGATACCAAAGAAGCATTGTTTGTAACTTTGGACATGCCCTGTGTCGAGAAAGAAAAAATTGACGTAACATCTGAAGAATACTGTGTAAGGATATTTGCGCCAACGAGAAAAGGATTCTGCTTCAAAAAAGATATTAATCTTCCTTTTTCAACTGAACCTGAGAAGGTACTTGCCACATTCAAGAAAGGGATTTTATTCCTTGAAATACCAAAAAAAGTAAAGCACTATAAAATAGAAATAAAATAGAAAATTAAATTATTTCTTTTCAACTTGGATTTCGACATCATCGATGTACCAGCCACGGTAGTCGTTAGCAAGTTCATCGCTCATATCGAAATAAAAGCTAATCTCAACTACTTTGCCGTTGTAATTAGATAGGTCATAAGTTTTCTGAAGCCACTGCTCCATTGGGTCATCAGATAGTTGGTCTAGTTCTTCCCAGTTTGGCCTCCCGACTTCCCTTATCTGGACAAATCTCTGATCGTATAGTTTACTCATATTCTCAGTCTGGTACCGGTACCAAAATATCAAAGTTGACTTAGTTGAATCTTTGAGATTTATCGGAGGGGATACAAGTCTACCGCTGTTAGCAGTACCAGAATCATAGTTTCCTGTAAGGTCATTTCCATACCAGAAACTAGAAACTCCACTGTTGGCGTTTCTGTACTGTGACGTTTCATTTACGATGTGCCACATCCCTGTAGCTTCCCATCCAGCAGTACCTTTTTCAAAATTATATACATAATTATTACTAAATACAGGTACAGCAACTATCAAAGATAAAACTGCAATAGATAGCAGAGCAATTCCAATCTTTTTCATTGAAACCACCTTCATGTTACAGAATACGCCGGACCTAATTTATAAGCCTTTCTCCAAATAAATGCTATATATTATAAAATTATTAAAATATATTTTTATTTTCAATTATTATTTATGATAATCAATAAAAGAAATTAAAAATTAAAAAATATCCTTTAATTGGGAATTTTTATACTAATTTTGACATATAATCTAGGTATCTAATAACTAACAAAGCGTAGATTATAACTATACCAATCAAAAAGGCAATAACTTTAGGTTTTTTGAGATTGAACAGAATATCTGGATTTATAAAAAGCCCAAGGAATAGTAAGAATAATCCAAAAAGATGGCTCGGAATGTAGTCTATCCCAAGATAGGGAAGTATGTTAAATCCTAGAAATGCAAAGACTGTGACAAATAACCCTACAGTCATTACAAGTTCTGAGACTTTTCTTAGTTTAATCTCTGAAATCACGTGATTGCCTATTTTTTTGTTATCTCATCTAGTATTCTCATACCCTTTGTGAAGGCAGGCTGTCCTGATAGCAAAAGAACGACCCTCAAAACATCAGCAATCTCTTCTGGGGTAATCTTTAGCTCTTTCATGGCAGAGCGCATCTGCTTTTCAGTTGCAGTTTCATCACAGTGGCTAGCAGTTATTGCAATAGCAATAAGTTTCTGTGTTTTATAATCAAGAACCTTTCCGGTGTATACCACTTCATTCAGTTTTTTTATAACTTCATAGATCTCAGGGTATTCTTTCTTTACCTTGCCCATACCCTTTCCATAAAATACTTCATACTTCATTTTTATCCCAGTTACTAATTAGTTTTTAATCTATATAAGGATAATTATTTTTGTTCTAATCAAAAGACATTTAATGAATTTTTTCATCTTCTTTTCATGGAGGGCCTATTACTTCTCTCTATCGGTTTTGGGGTTGGGCTTTCAGGGGCTATTGCTCCGGGGCCACTGTTCATGGCTACACTAAAGGACACTTTGAAGTATGGCCCGTTATCTGGCCCAATGATATGTGTTGGGCACCTATTTGTTGAGATACCAATAATAATAGGGCTTTCACTTGGAATCTCTTATGTTATCAATATCCCCATTGTAAGGGCTATGATAGGTTTAATCGGAGGGATTAGCCTATCGTATCTTGGGACCCAGATAATACGAGAAAGGAAGAAGTTTGAGAAGATGTCCGAGGACAGCATGAAGGAAATAAACATAGAAAATATCAAGATACGAAATGACTACTTCATGCCCATGAAAACAGGATTCATATTTACAATTTTAAATCCTGCTATGTTTATCTGGTGGTTTACTGTCGGCAACGGGCTCGTTATGAGGGGACTTGCAATTGGTTTTATGGGGGTATTCTTGTTATTTATTGGTCACTGGTTTTCTGACCTCTCTTGGTACTCATTTCTCTCATTTTCAGTTTCGAAAGGTAAGAAGTTCATAAGTGCTAGAGTCTATGAGGTCATACTCTTTACCTGTGGGATTTTTTTACTTTCCCTTGGGCTTTACTTCCTTTATGGGTCTCTCCCATATTTTAGCCACTATGTCTAAAGTTTTTATATATGAAAATTAAGTGTGTTATATGCTCGAAATAGATGGTAGCTTCGGTGAGGGCGGTGGCCAGATATTAAGGACTTCGCTAGCGCTTTCAATTTTAACAGACACGCCCATTCACATCTACAACATAAGGAAAAACAGGGCCAGAGAGGGGTTGGCACCGCAGCACCTGAAAACTATATCTGCAATTGAAGAGTTAACAGGTTCAGTAGTTGAAGGAAATTTTGTTGGCTCAACTGAAGTAAAGTTCACTCCAAAAAATGAATTTAAAAGGAGAGCCACGATAAACATAGGAACTGCAGGTAGCATTACACTACTCTTGCAATCACTAATGATTTTCTTACCCTTCTTAGAAAATAAGACAACGATTAGCGTGCATGGTGGTACAAATGTGCAGTGGAGCCCTCAGATTGACTATTTAAGGGAAGTTACAATACCAACTCTTGAAAGAATGGGATATAAAATCGTAATTAATAATGTTTTAAGAGGATATTACCCAGAAGGAGGGGGAAATGTCGAAATAGAAGTCAATCCTATTAAAAAATTAAAAGCTATTCAGATTGATAAATTTGAAAAATCCTCAAAAATTGAAGGTATTTCATATTCAACAAACCTACCTGAAAATGTAACTGAACGACAAAAAAAATCCGCAAGAGGTGTAGTTTTCAAAGAAGGTGTCACCCCTAGCATCAAAGTTCAGGTAGAAAAAGATTCTAGCCAGAGAATTGGCTCTGGGATTTTTCTTTACTCTAAATATAAGACTGCAGTAATTGGAGATGGGGCACTAGGTGCAAAAGGGAAAAGGGCAGAAGAAGTGGGAGAAGAAGGAGCAAAAAATTTTTTAGAAAAATACAAAGAGGGATTTGATTGTCACCTCTCTGACCAGATTGCCCCATACATGGCACTGGCAGAAGGAAAATCCTATATTTATACAAAAAGCACTTCGCATTTAGAGACAAATATCTCAATATTGGAGAAATTTTGTGATAATAAATTTTCGTGGAAAGACAACCTACTTGAAGTAGATGGTATTGGATTTGAAAATATTTATATAGATTGAATTATTACAAATTAAGGTGAGAAGATGGGTGAACTAAAAAAGGTATCTGAGTTCGTTTATGAGATTGAAAAAAAGGGTGAGATGAAAGTACCTGCTAGAATATATGCTGATGACAAACTTATCACAAAAATGAAGGAAGACCTGACAATAAAACAAGCAGAAAATGTATCGTGTCTTAATGGAATTGAAGGTTACTCTTTTGTCATGCCAGACGGTCACCAGGGATATGGATTTCCCATCGGCGGAGTTGCAGCAATGGAATACGAAAATGGGATTATCTCTCCTGGTGGAGTGGGTTATGATATAAATTGTGGGGTCAGGCTTCTAAAATCAAATTTGACTCATGATGACGTATTTGAGGAAAGAAAAGAAATAATTGATTCCATGTTCAAGAATGTTCCTTCTGGTCTTGGGTCCCAAGGTAAGGTAAGATTGTCCTCTAAGGATCTCGATGAAGTACTCATGGTCGGAGCAAAATGGGCAATTGAAGAAGATTATGGTTGGAAAAAGGACCTAAAGCATATCGAAAGTGAGGGCAGCATGGACGGGGACCCAAATAAGGTCAGTAACAATGCAAAGAAGAGAGGAATGCCCCAGTTAGGCAGTCTTGGTAGCGGCAATCACTTTCTTGAAATGCAGGTAATTGATGAAATTTATGATGAGAAAACAGCTTCTGGATTTGGACTTAAAGAAGGACAGATTTGTTTCATGATGCATACTGGGTCTAGGGGGTGCGGCCATCAGATATGTTCTGACTACATACAAACAATGGAAGGAGCGCATAAGAAATACAACATAAAAATACCAGATAGAGAACTTGTCTGTGCACCAATCCATTCAAAAGAAGGGGAAGACTACTTCAAAGCCATGAGTTCAGGTGCCAACTTTGCATGGGCGAACAGGCAGATGATAACTCACTGGATAAGGGAATCAATAGGCAACGTAATTGGCGAGGATCCAGAAGACTTGGGATTGGACGTTCTATTTGATGTTGCTCACAACATTGCAAAAATCGAGAAGCACAATGGTAAGAAATACTGCGTTCACAGAAAGGGTGCAACAAGGGCATTTTGGAAAGGAAGGGATGAACTTCCAAAAGAGTATGAAGATATTGGTCAGCCAGTTATAATCCCTGGAGATATGGGTACGGCATCTTACATAATGGTGGGAACAAAAACAGCTAGTCAAACATTTGGTTCTACTTGTCATGGAGCAGGAAGAGTCCTTTCAAGAAGTGCTGCGATTAAGAAATTTAGGGGCGAAGACATAATTAAAAAACTTGAAAAAGAAAATATATATGTTAAGGCAGCATCACCCAAAGTTGTTGCTGAAGAGGCCCCAGATGTATACAAGGATATCCATAATGTTGTCGATGTATGCGACAAAGCAGGGCTTGCAAAGAAAGTTGCAAAGTTAAGGCCAATAGGAGTTGCTAAAGGTTAGCTAGTCTTTTATGTACCCCTCGACACTCTGATCCCACATCTTGTAAAAGAACTCCCTTAGTTTCTTAATTGTTTCCTTGTCACCAGTTATTATGCCCGCTTCAAAGTGGTCGTAGAAACTGTCTCTTGTAAGGTCTGAGGAGGAAATCATAGCTTCTCTATCGTCAGATACCACAAACCTTGCATGGCATTCTCTGTTTACCCTTACCTCTGCACCATTGTTCTTTAAAATTTTGAATGCTTTCTTATTACCTGGTCTTGTGATATGTCTGAATATTGCCTTTACCTTTGCCCCTCTTTTCACCACATCTATTATAAAAGAAACAATAGAGTCATCGAGGTAGCTTGCAATAAGAAGCTCATTTTGAGTGTTTTCAATGAGATTTATTGCCCTATCTTTAAGTATCTTATCTTGTGGTGTTGTAAAGATTATTTGAAATGCAGACTCTAGAGGCGGTAATTTTTCGTAAGTTACCTTTTGAGAGGATATTTCTTCTTGTACAGTCTCACCATCTAGGGTGTAGTAGACGCCGGGGTCTGCCACTACACATTCTGTAATCTTGTCGATTTCTTCCCACAGCTCTTCTAGTTTTTTAGGATCGCCATGATTTAAGAATACCTTCTTTGGTGGCTCATCAAAGGATGAAACATAATCAACAAGCGCTGGATGGTCGGCATGAGCAGAGAATTCAACCCACTCTACCCTGCAATTTATCCTCCTCATAACTCCATCTTCATCTTTAAATTCCCTAAGTCCGTCTAAAATTTGCCTACCAAAAGTTTCTTCAACTTGGTACCCAACTAGTATGAGTGAGTTCTTTTCATCCGGTGCCCAGGATTTGAAATAGTCAATAACTGGCCCTCCGGACATCATTCCTGCAGTAGTAACAACTATTATTGGTTCTTTTGACTGAATTAGTTTTTTCCGGTTCCATACCTCTCTAAACATATTGCTGTTGAAAGGGCTTTCTTTTCTGAATAGATTATACATCTTTTTATTCATCCAGTCAGGATAGTTGTCGTAGATGTCATTCGCTTTGAGAAGCATACCCTCAACGTATATAGATTGAGGCAAAAGCCCTTTTTCCTTTGCCTCTTTTAGAATCATCATTATATCTTGACCTCTGCCTAATGCAAAAACAGGTATAAGGACATTCCCCTTCTTCTTTTTTGTTTCCTTAATTATTTGGATTAGATCTTTTTCCCGTGATTCCATAGGGGGGTGCACGTCACTTTTCATACCATATGTTGACTCTAGTATAAGGTAGTCCACTCCAGGTATTCCCTTTCTAACAGGATTCAAAGTTTTAACATCAGAGCCTATATCCCCTGTGTATAGAAGCCTTCCATGTGGAGTATCAAGGCATACTTGAGCGGCTCCCAAGATATGTCCCGCATCATAAAAAGTTAAAGATACGTCTTCAGTAATGTAAACTTTTTCTTCATAGTTAAGGGCCACAGCCCGATTTATTTCTTTTCTTATATCTTCATGATAGTAAGGGGGTTTTTCTCCCTGATATTCTTGGACTTTGATAAAGTCTTTCTGGATTAATAGGGCTAGATCTAAAGTTGGCCTAGTAAAATAAATGGGGCCATTATAGCCCACTGAATAAAGATAAGGCGCATATCCACAGTGGTCAAGATGTGCGTGAGATATAATAACAGCTTCAATTGCAGATACATTAACGTCTGAAAAATCTGGGTAAGTTCCTTCACCCGATAGTTTTACTCCACAATCTAAAATAAATAGTCTTCCATCAATATTAACTTCAATACAAGATCTACCGACCTCACCTGCAGCACCTAACCATCTAATCTTCATAAAAGCTCAAAAGTAACAAACTTTAAAAGTTTTGCCAAAAAATAAGTAACATGGAACTCCAATACCATATAAAATGTAAAGAAGGAGATATTTTTCCTTATGTTATTATGCCGGGGGATCCAAACAGAGTTCACCTGATCGGTAGCTTCATGGAGGATGTCAAAAAAATTGCGTGTAACAGGGAGTATACTACGATTTCTGGGTATTATCGTGGCGTTGGGATAAGTGTTACCTCAACTGGCATTGGCGCGCCTTCTACTTCAATTGCAATTGAAGAACTTGCAAGAATTGGTGCAAAGACATTGATTAGAATCGGTAGCACTGGAGCGCTAGATGAAAGAATTAAATGTGGAGATCTAATAATTAATACTGCTTCAGTAAGGTATGACGGGGCAACAAAAGACTATGTCAATCCATTTTATCCTGCAGTTGCATCATATGAAGTTACTCTAGCATTGATAGATGCTTGTGAAAAATTACAATATAAATACCATGTTGGAATTGGCGCCAGCAGAGATACATTTTACGGGGGCCAGGAGAGGCCATCTTTTGGAGACTATCACCAGTCTTTCATGAATAACTTAATAGATGATCTAGAAAAGGCGAATGTATTGAATTTAGAGATGGAAGCGTCTACAGTCTTCACCCTATCAAGTTTATTTGGTATTAGGGCTGGGGCAATACTTGCAGTATTTGGGAACCGCAAAACTCAGGAGTTTAAGGTTAAAGGAGAGGAAGAAGCCGCAAAAGCAACACTTGAGTCTATTAAGATTCTTTCAGACTGGGACAAAATTAAAGAAACTAATAAGAAAAAATATCTCTATCCGTCTTTAATTTAAATATTAGAGCAAATGTTTTAAAACGACCTAATTTTATACAGTTAATCATGCCGTTGTAGCAAAGCTCGGCCATGCGCTAGACTCGTAATCTAGTTCGACGGGGGTTCAAATCCCCCCAACGGCTTCACATTTTAATTCGAAATCACTCGGCTTAGTATATAAATAAAAATGAAATTTCTGCAAAATTGGCCTTAAAATTAGCTTGTATTCTTTATCTTTTATAGACTACACTTCTCTTATTTATTGAGAATACAACTATGCTGTCTTTTTCAATTCTATATAAAATTCTGTAATCTCCAACCCGTATCCTGTATGAGTTCTGCTTCAAGCTTATGAGTTTTCTAGCATCAGGAGGGATAGAATCATTTTCGAGTCTCTCGAGTTTTTCTACAATACGGCAGGTGGTATCTTTATCTAACTTTTCAAGAAACTTAAGTGCATGCTTTTCTAATAGAATAGTACGGGACATTCATATCCCAAGCTGCTTTTTTGCATCCTTTAACGAAACAAGGTTTTCCTTGTCAAAACTT
>JABLXD010000037.1 GCA_013178285.1 Methanofastidiosum sp. | reverse complement strand
CAGTAATTGTTCCGGCATCAAATGAAGTTTATTTTGAGGCAATAAACAGAGGATACATAAAAATATTCATGGATGCAGGTGCAATGGTATGTAATCCTGGATGTGGCCCATGTATTGGTAGGCATCAAGGTGTACTTGCACCTGGAGATAGAGCCTTGACCACTATGAATAGGAACTTTATAGGTAGAATGGGTTCTGATAAAGCAGAAATTATTATTGCATCTCCTGCAACAGCCGCAGCGACTGCACTTACAGGAAAGATAACAGACCCAAGAGAGGTGATTTAATGGGAAAAGTATTCAAATTTGGCGATGACGTTAATACTGATGAGATAATACCAGGAAGGTATAATGTTACTACAGATCCAAAAGCACTTGCTGAACATTGCTTTTTTGAGGTAAGACCAGACTTCTCAAAGACTGTAAAGACTGGCGATTTCATAGTAGCAGGGGAGAACTTTGGATGTGGCTCTTCGAGGGAGCATGCCCCAATTGCTATAAAAGCATCCGGGGTTAAGGCTGTAATTGCAAAGAGCTTTGCTAGAATATTTTACAGAAACTGTATCAACATAGGGCTTCCAATTATGATTTCAGATGAATTGTACGGTCTTGTAAATGATGGAGAAGAGATTGAAGTTAAGTTAAAGGAAGGGACAATTAAGATTCTAAAGACCGGTAAAGAAGTCAAATCAAAAGGCTTTCCAGAGTTTATCATTAAAATTATTGATGCAGGCGGAATTGTCAATTTCTTAAAAAATCATGATATAGGTGAGCTTGAAGATGGCATATAATATTTGCGTTATCGGGGGAGACGGCATAGGAAATGATGTAATTGATGCAGGACTAAAGTTACTTTCTCACATTAATTTAGATTTTAATTACTCATATGCAGAAGCCGGGTATGATTGCTATCTAAAAAATGGGACTTCAATTCCACAAAAAACAATTGATGAATGTAGAAATGCCGATGCAACATTTTTTGGAGCTGTTTCCTCACCGCCAGATATTGTTGACTATAAGAGTGCAATTGTAACTTTAAGAAAGGAGCTTGATCTATTCGTAAACGTAAGGCCAATTAAAAGCCTTCCAATTGAAATTTCAAGGCCAAATATCGATATAGTCATAATGAGAGAAAATACAGAAGGTATGTATAAGGGAATTGAAAGAGAAGAGAATGGAGTTGCAATAGCAGAAAGACACATTTCTGAAAGAGCTTCAAGAAGACTTGCTGAATTTACATACAAATATGCCAGAGATAACAACAGAAAAAGAGTTACTGTGGTTCACAAGGCAAACGTCTTGAGAAAAACCTGCGGTCTTTTCAGAAGAACTGTGTTATCAGTTTCTGAAAAGTTTCCAGATATAGAAACTGAAGAAGTAATAGTAGATGCAATGGCAATGAGATTAATCAAAGAACCAGAAAGATTTGATGTAGTTGTAACAACTAATTTGTTTGGGGATATCTTATCAGATGAAGCTTCTCAACTTGTTGGAGGCCTTGGTATAGCACCTTCAGGAAATATAGGGGAAAAAACTGGACTATTTGAGCCGGTACATGGTTCAGCGCCAAAGTATGCAGGTAAAGATATTGCCAATCCAACTGCTACTTTTCTTTCAGCTGCGATGATGTTAGACTTCCTTGGAGAAAAGAAAGAAGGAGATAAAATAAGAAATAGTATTTTCAGAACATTTGGTGAAGGCAAGAGAACAAAAGATTTGGGTGGAAATCTCGGGACCCTAGCTTTTACTGAAGCTGTAATTAATAATTTGGAGTGATCATATGAAAATAGGAATGCTTTATTCTAGGGTCAGACTTGACGAGAAGTATCTACTCGAAGAATTTAGAAATAGAAGCATAGATGTAGAAAGAATGGACACTAGATGTGCAATATTCAATATAACCGATTTTGAAAAAATGGATTATGATGTAGTATTAGAAAGAGAGATAAGTCATCTTAAAGCACTTTACTCTCTTAAGGTACTAAATGAGATGGGGGTAAAAACAGTTAATTCTTACGAAACTGCTAGCACTTGCGGGGATAAAGTTTTAACTACTTTGGCTTTGACAAAAAACAAAGTTCCATCTCCAAGAACTTATATTGCATTTACTCCTGAAGAGGCCCTTGAAGCGATTGAAAGAATTGGTTATCCTGTAGTGCTAAAACCTGCAACGGGTTCTTGGGGGAGACTACTTTCCAAGGTAAATGACAAGGAAACTGCAGAAAGTATAATTGAACACAAAGTAATACTTGGCTCATATCATCACTCAGTATTTTACATACAGGAATATATCAAGAAACCTGAGAGAGATATTAGGGCATTTGTAGTAGGGGATGAGGTAATTGGAGCTATATACAGAAGCTCACCCCACTGGATCACTAACACGGCAAGAGGAGGAGTTGCATCTAATTGCCCTTTAACTGATGAAATATCAGAAATTTGCCTTAAGGCTGCAGAGGCTGTTGGTGGAGGAGTAGTTGCAATTGATTTACTAGAAGATAAAGGAAAGCTTTTAGTAAATGAGGTAAATTATACTATGGAGTTTAAGAATAGTATTGCGCCAACAGGTGTTAATATTCCAGGTAAAGTAGTTGATTATGTTATTGAAGTAGCAAAGAGGTAATTAAAATGAAAGTTTCAGTTATTGGTGCTTCAGGATATACCGGAGGAGAATTATTAAGGCTATTAGTAAATCACCCTGAAGTAACACTTGACAGAATCTCATCTGAGTCAAATGCTGGCTCTTTTGTGCATATGATTCATCCAAATTTAAGAGGATTTAATATTAAATTCTCATCTATAAAAGAATCTTTTGATTCAGATCTAGTATTCTTTTGCCTGCCTCATGGGGTTTCGATGGACTATTTGAGGGAGTTTTATGATACTGGAGTTAAGATAATCGATCTAGGGGCAGATTTGAGACTAAAAGACAAGGATGTATACAAGTCTTGGTATGGCCTTGATCATAAATGCCCAGAACTTTTAGAAGAAGCTGTATATGGTATCCCAGAAATACACAGAGAGGAAATAAAGAAGACTCGATTAGTTGCAAATCCAGGATGCATAGCTACTTCGATGATTATGGCTTTGTATCCACTTAGACACCTTAACATTGACAAAGATAGAATAGTAATTGACAGTAAAATAGGGTCTTCTGCATCTGGAGATTCATTCAGTGCGTCAAGTCACCACCCAGAGAGATCAAGGGCAATAAGATGTTACTCCCCAATTTATCATAGGCATATAGCTGAAGTTGAGCAGGAAACTGGATTTAAGGTTACTATGGCCCCACACGCTATAGAGATGGTTAGGGGAATTTTCTCAACCACATACCTCTTCTTAAATCAGCCTTATGATGAGAAAGAAATAAGAGGAATATATAGAGAGTTTTCAGAACAGAACAAATTCTTTAGAGTTGTAAAGCAGAAGAAGGGAATCTATAGGCATCCTGACCCAAAAATATTAACGGGTTCAAACTTCTGCGAAGTTGGATTTGAACTTGATAGGGAAAATAGAAGAATGGTTGTCTTTTCTGCAATTGATAATCTTATGAAAGGTGCAGCTGGAGCTGCAGTTCAGAACATGAACATTATGTACGGCCTTGAAGAAGATACCGGTCTAAAGTATATTGGATACCATCCGATTTAGGTGATTAAATGATTGTGATAAAGATTGGTGGAAGTCTTGGAACAGAGGTCCAAAGTTTAGCAAAAGAGATAGCTGAAATTTCAAAAAAGGAAAAGATAGTAGTTGTCCACGGAGGGTCTTATGAGACTACAGAAATATCTCAAAAACTTGGTAAAGAAACAAAGTTTGTTACATCTGTTTCTGGATTTAGATCAAGGTACACCGATCTTGAAACAGTCCAAATAATGGAAATGGTAATGGCTGGAAAGATAAACAAGGAACTCGTAAAACTTATTCAAAAGTCTGGGGCTAATGCTTTTGGATTGTCAGGTGCAGATGGAAAGCTCTTGCTTGCTAAGAGAAAGGATTCTATAAAAATAATAGAAGACGGTAAAAAGAAAATATTAAAGGATGACTTTACAGGAAAAGTTGAGAGGGTAAACAAAGAACTTATTACAATTTTACTTGAGAAGGGATATTTACCCATAATCTGTCCTTTGGCAATAAGCTCGGAAGGAGATATTGTAAACACAGATGGTGACAGGGCAGCTGCTGCCATAGCGTCTGCATTGTCAGCTGACTTGGTAGTCATGACAAACGTTGACGGATTTCTGAAGGATGGAAAGCTTGTAACTGAACTTAATTTATTGCAAATAGAGGAAGCTTATAATTTTGCAGACGGGGGGATGAAGAAAAAACTTCTTGCTGCAAAAGAAGCTATAGAACAGGGAAGTCCTCGAGTAATAATTGCGCGGGGAAATCTAGATAATTCATTAGAAAATGCCTTGAATGGCAAGAGAACGGTGATTTCAAGATGATCTACAAAGACCTAGAAGAAAAATATGGTAGTGGAGTATACTATAAGAGGGATTTAGAAATTGTATCAGGTAAAGGTGTTTATCTCTACGATAGTCAAGGCAACGAATACATAGACTGCGTTGCAGGTCATGGAGTATGTCTCTTTGGGCACTCCCATCCAAAGATAGTTCAAGCAATAAAAGAGCAGTCTGATACTTTGATTTCGTGCCCTGAGATATTCTATAATGACAAGAGGGCCCAACTTTTGGAAAAAATTGCAGAGATTACTCCAAAAGGACTTACAAAAACATTTCTTTCAAACTCTGGTGCAGAAGCTGTAGAGGCAGCATTAAAGTTTTCAAGAAAAATTACAGGGAAGACAGATATTGTTTCATTTACATTTGGATTCCATGGGAGAACTATGGGGGCCTTATCTGCAACCTGGAAAGCTGAATACAAAAAACCTTTCCTCCCACTGATACCTGGTTTTTGTCATACTGCATATAACAATCTAGAAAAACTTCAAGATGTAATCACAGATAATACTGCGGCGATTATAGTAGAACCTGTTCAAGGTGAAGGTGGAGTTAAACCTGCAAATATGGAGTTTATAAAAGGGATTAGGGAGATTTGCGATCAAAAAGGAATATTGATGATTGTAGATGAGGTGCAAACTGGATTTGGGAGAACTGGAGAATTATTTGCAATTAATAGATACAATGTTTCACCAGATATACTATGTTTAGGAAAGGGAATAGCTGGAGGAATACCTATGGGAGCAACTGTTGTAAGGGAAGATCTTGCAAAGTTTGACAAAGGGGAACACGGGTCAACGTTTGGGGGAAATCCTTTGGCATGTAATGCTTCACTTGCAGCTATAAGGGCTCTAAAAGAAGAAAAGCTAGTAGAAAGATCAAAAGAGAATGGGGAATACTTCTTATCCCAGCTTAGAAAGAACATAGACGAATCTGTTTACAAAGACATAAGAGGTCTTGGCCTCATGATAGGTATTGAAATGAAACAAAAAGTAGGGCCATATCTTGCACAGCTCATGGAGAAAAAAATACTTGCACTTACAGCAGGTAAACTTGTAGTCCGATACCTCCCTCCATTAATAATTGAAAAAGAACATATTGACAGGGTTGTGGAGGCAACAGGTGAAGTTATTGGAAGAAGTTAATCTGCTTAGAGATATAATAAAAATATATAGCCCTTCAGAGAATGAAAAAGAAGTCTCTGATTTTTTATTTAATTTTCTTAAAAACAAAAATTTAGATGTTGAGCAAGACACAGAATGGAACATTATTTCCAAGATTGGATCTGGCTCTCCCTATATACTTTTAACTAGCCATATGGACACCGTTAGTGGAGAACTTCCGTTTAGAATTGATGGGAATAGAATCTATGGCAGAGGAGCTTGTGACGCTAAGTCTCCTCTTGCAGCGCTTCTTTCTGCTTTTATAAGATTCAAAGATAAAAAATTCAAAGGAACTATGATTTTTGCAGGCGTTACTGGAGAAGAGGCCCCAAATTCTAGAGGAACTCTTGAATTAATGAAAAAAATAAATGCTGATTATATATTTTTAGGTGAGCCAGGTTCTTTCGATGGGATCACAATAGGGTATAAGGGTAGATTATTGTTAAAGCTATTATTCAAAGGTAAAGCTTCGCATTCATCTGCAGAGGAAGAGAATCCAATCCAAAAGTTCATAGATTTTTCAAATAAAGTTTCTAATCTACATAAAGGAAATAATCTTTTTGAATCACTTAGTTATTCACCAACTTCAATATTTGCAGAATCTGAGAGTAATGTGGTGCCAAGTGAATGTAAAGTTACAATAGATTTTAGAGTTCCACCAGGCCTGCCATATCAAGAGGTGTTGAAAGAAATAAAACAATTGATTGATGGTGAAATTGAGCTTGTTGAAGGTGTGGATGGGGTAATAACTTCAAAGAACAACATACTTGTAAAAACATTAGTAAAGACAATAAGAGAAAATGGATTTTCCCCTAAGTATAAGAAAAAGACTGGCTCTTCAGATATGAATTTACTTGTTAGATTAACAGAAAACATTGTTACCTATGGCCCTGGAGATTCCTCTTTAGATCATACTGATATGGAGTACATTGACACTGATGAATACCTAAAATCAATTGATATTCTAGAGAATGCTATATCAGAACTTTTGGGGATAACTTCTCTTTAAATCCCAAAGAAATATTATTGCAAGTATTAGGAATGCAAGTAATCCAGGTAGACCAAAAGGTACACCTAAAAGCTGATTATTTGTTTGTGCAAAAAGTATTCCAAATCCCACATAAGCATTAATCGCCCCGTGTCCGAGTGCGGCAGTAAGAACTGATTTTGACTTAATTTTTAACCATCCAAAGAAAATACCTACAAAGATGGTCCATAGTGTAAAGAGGAATACACCTGGTAAGGGATATTGATGATAGTTATAGCCCATTGCGATTAATGGTGCATGCCAAAGTCCCCAGATTATACCTGTAATTATAAGAGTTTTAAGTATTGAAAACTTTTCTAGTAAAAGATCCTGAAGGTAACCACGCCATCCATATTCTTCTCCAAATGCAAAGATAGAATTGGGGAAAACAGGGGCGATGGCATAGTTAATTAAATAGATATATATCGGGATGCCATACTGGCTTGGAAAAATTAAATCCAAATTGGTACTAAAAGTACCTAATCTCATCAGGACAAATAAAAGAATTCCAAGTCCAATGGCTATAAAAGGGTAGAAATATGCGGCTAAGTAATACTTAATGCCAGTTCCTATTTTTATTCCGAATGATGAAATTGGTCTTTTTAGGTAAAATTTAGTTAGCAAAGAAGAAACTATTAACGGTATAAACATCATAACTATTAAAAATGCAAATGTGTTCTCATATTTTAGTCCACCGTTAACATAAACAAATGCAAGCATTAAATATGTAATAATAAACGTAATTAATACAAAATAAATGATCCCCATTGAGGATTTGTCTTTAAAATTTAACAAATTAGCTACCATCTTCTCACTTAGTAATAAGTTAATTAAATATATTTAAAAAATTAACTAAAAAGTTAGGCAAGGCAAAATTTTATAAGGAGAAATATATTACTTCTATTGTTATGCAAAATAAAGATAAAGGAGGGGTACTTGTGGAAACAAAATTAGATTGGTGTGAGTTAAATACTAAAGAAACTATAAAGAAGTTGGATTCATCCACGGGTGGACTCTCCTCTAAAGAGGCATTTTCTAGACTTGAAAAATATGGTTATAATGAGATTAAATTTAAGAAAAAAAGTCCTCTTGTCAGATTTTTAATGCAATTCAATAATCCGCTGCTTATAGTTTTGATAGTGGCAGCTTTTGCATGTTTCTTCCTATGGGCATTCATGGGAGAAGAAGATATTATAATGGATATGTGGGTAATAATTGGAGTTGTTCTAGCAACGGCCATAATTGGATTTATTCAAGAAGGTAAAGCAGAGGCTTCAATTGATGCCTTAAAAGATATGTTAGTGGATAAATGTAAAGTAATACGAGATGGTGAAACTAAGGTAATTCCTGCACGAGAATTAGTTCCAGGGGATGTTGTAATTATCGAGTCAGGCGATAAAGTCCCTGCTGACCTTAGAATAACATCTTCAAAGAGTTTACACTTAGATGAGTCAATGCTTACAGGAGAATCGATGCCCGTTTACAAGGGTGCGGAAGACGACCCCAATAAGAAAGATGACGAAAGAAAATTTTGTATGGCATATGGGGGAACATTTGTAACAAGTGGCAGGGGGCACGGTATTGCCTACGCAACTGCAGAGGATACAGAAATTGGTAAGATAGCAAAACTTATGAAAAGTTCTGGACAAACTACACCTCCAATACTAAAAAAAATATCTGCTTTTGTAAAATTACTAATTATTACAATAGTATCTTTTGGAGTCTTAGTTTTTGGGCTCGGTGTTATAGAAGGATATGAGATAGTCTATATGTTCCTTGCAATGATAGGTATGATTGTAGCTTTAATACCTGAAGGCCTTGCAGGAGCTATAATAGCTGCTTTTGCGGTTGGATCTACAGCTATGGCGAGAAGAAATGCAATAGTAAGAAACTTACCGGCTGCAGAAACATTAGGTAGCGTAACAGTAATTTGTTCAGATAAAACAGGAACGCTTACTAAAAATGAAATGACTGCTGTTCGTATATTTAGCGGCAATAAATTCTACTTTGTTGAAGGTGTGGGATACGAACCTATAGGCCAAATTCTGGAAAAAGATAAGAATACAAAAGCGAAACTAACGCCAGAACTTATCCAAACTTTGAGGGCAGGTTTTCTTTGTAACAATGCAGGTATAGCCATAGAAAAAGATAGATATGTTGCAAAAGGTAGCCACACAGAAGCAGCTTTGATCGTTTCGGCTACAAAAGCAGGCGTTGATGAAAAACTTCTAAAATTAGACGAAATACCTTTTGATCCAAAACAACAATATATGGCAACACTGCATGAGGAAGGGGATACAAACCTCATTTATGTTAAAGGATCCCCTGAGAGAATCCTAAAATCTTGTAAAGATCAACTAGTTGATGGAAAAAAAATTCCTCTTGATAAAGACTTGATAATGAGAAACGTTGAGAGTATGGCTAAAGATGCTTTGAGAGTCTTGGCTATGGCTTACAAGAAGGTTCCTACTGACAAGCTTTCTCTTGAAGAAATAGATATCTCAGATCTGACATTTGTAGGGGCCCAAGGGATGATAGACCCACCAAGGAAGGAGGCTATTGATGCTATTGAAAAATGTAAAACAGCAGGGATTCGACCGGTAATGATTACTGGGGACCATGCTTTCACTGCTAAAGCGGTTGCTAAACAGCTGAAAATTGGAGATGGTGAAGACAGTGTTTTAACAGGAAAAGAAATTTCTGATATGACTGATGAAGAACTATACAAAGTAGTTAATGATGTCTCAGTTTATGCAAGAGTTGAACCAGAGCATAAGTACAGAATTACAAAACAATTGCAGGAAAGAGGGCATATAGTTGCAATGACGGGGGATGGAGTAAATGATGCGCCCGCATTGAAGGCAGCAGATATAGGAGTTGCTATGGGTAAGGGTGGAACTGAAGTTAGTAAAGAAGCCTCAGACATAATATTGACTGATGATAATTTTGCCACAATAGTTGATGCTGTTGAAGAAGGCAGGCATGTCTACGATAATATATGGAAAGTCATATTATATATAATGCCAACAAATGGAGGTCAAGGACTTGCAATGGCAGGAGCCTTGTTCTTAGCACCTTTAGTGCCTCTTTTTAGTCATAGACTACCAATTGAGCCTGTACAGATACTTTGGGTAAATTTAATTATTGCTATTGCATGCGCAATTCCATTAATCTGGGAACCAGCAGGAAAGGATTTGTTAAATAGGCCTCCAAGGGACCCTAACGAAAAATTGTTCAACAAGTTTTTCATTAGAAGAGTTGGTATAGTATCTATAATAGAAGTGGCAATGATATTCTCAATGTATTTACTGTTCTTCGATTCAGTAGGTAACTCACTTGAATATATGCCGCAGGCTCAAACAATTGCATTCACTACGATAATAATGATCGAAGTTGGCTACCTATTTACTGCAAGGTCCTTGAAAGGTACAGCATTTAAAATAAATCCATTCAGAAACAAGTGGTTAATAATAGGTGCTATGACAACTTTAGTATTGCAAGTAATTCTAGTATATTCAGAACCCCTATTTGGTACAAGCCCTTTCAGAACAGCACCCTTTCCTGCAATCTGGTGGATTCCCTTGACTCTAGTAGCAACAACAAGTTTCTTTGTTATTGAAATAGAAAAATTCATTGCTAGAAGGCTAGAAATTAAAAAAACTGCCATATAAAATTATATTTTTTATTTTCAATTGATTTTTATTTAAAAATAACCGAAAAACTTAAAAAGAAATAAATTGGCTTTAAAATGCATTAGGTGCATACTATGGAGTTAGTAATTAGGGGGGGTGCATTTTTGCCCCTCGCAAAGGTATAAATTCTTTCTAACGATTCTCCGTAGTCTTACCTGTAATATTAAAATTGTAAGTGATTTATTTTCTTTTAGGATACTTACTACATTATCAATTATAATGGGTGGATAGCATGGAAGAAGTTATTTGTGTAAGTGATTACAACAAAAAAGTATTAGAAAAAATGAATATAGAAGGTATAAAGATATTTGATACAACTCTTAGAGATGGAGAGCAGACCCCTGGTGTTGCATTCAACATCGAAGAAAAGATGAAGATAGCAGAGAGTCTTGATCTCTTAGGGGTTGACGCTATTGAGGCGGGATTCCCCATAACATCTGCTGGAGAGAAAGACGCCATAAAAAAAGTATGTGACATGGGGCTTAAGGCAAAAGTATGTGGACTTGCAAGATCAAATAAAAAAGATATTGATATAGCATTAGATTGTAATGTTGATAGAGTTCATACATTTATTGCTACCTCCCCTCTTCATAGAGAATTCAAACTTAAGATGTCAAAAGAAGAGATTATGAGTAAGGCGGTAGAAGGTGTGGAATATGCAAAAGATCATGGGGTTGAAGTAGAGTTCTCATGTGAAGATGCAACAAGAACAGAATTAGAATATCTTAAAGAGATGCATAGAGCGGTAAGAGATGCAGGCGTGGATTATATTAATGTGCCAGATACAGTTGGAACTATAATGCCAAAAGCAATGAGATACTTAATAAAAGAGCTTGTTGATGATATTAATGTACCTATTAGCATTCATTGCCACAATGATTTTGGTCTTGCTGTGGCAAATTCTCTAGCCGCAGTTGAAAGTGGTGCTAAACAGGTTCATTGTACAGTAAATGGTCTAGGTGAAAGAGCAGGAAATGCTTCTCTAGAGGAAACAGTAATGAGTCTAATGGCTCTTTACGGAGTAAGATTCTCTCTTGATACTACAAGACTTACCTATATATCTAAACTTGTCTCGAGAATATCTGGAGTAGTTGTACAACCAAACAAAGCAATCGTTGGAGAAAATGCTTTTGCTCATGAATCTGGTATCCATGTTCACGGAGTACTAAGCAAAGCCTTCTGTTATGAGCCTCTTACTCCAAAGTTAGTAGGAAGAGAAAGTGAGATTGTTGTTGGAAAACACACAGGGCTCCACGCTGTTGAAAAGAAGCTTAAAGACTTTGGTATCGGACTGACAAAAGAGCAGATCTTAGAGATTGTTGACGATGTTAAACAGATAAGAGAAAGTGGAAAGAAGATTACTGATGAAGATCTAATTGCAATAGCGGCTGGTTACGTTGGAAAAGTACCAGATGAAGAAAAAGAGGTAAAGCTAGAAGAAATGTCAATTATTTCTGGGCTTCATATTACCCCAACAGCAACAGCTATCCTAAACATAAATGGAAATAAGAAAGTGGGCTCAAATATAGGAAATGGGGCTGTCGACGCTGCATTAAATGCATTAAAATCTGTTGTTCCAGAAAAGATAACACTCGAAGAATACAGACTTGAGGCAATAACAGGCGGTTCTGACGCATTATGCCAGGTTTCTGTTAAGATGACAAACGAGGATGGAATCAAAGCTTTAGGAAAGAGTGTTGGACCAGATATAGTCATGACTAGTGTCAATGCAGCTATAGAGGCGATAAACAAACTAAGAAAAATTAGTAAAGAGGGGAAAACGAAATGAATGAAGGATTAAAAGGAACAGAAATTGTAATAAAGTGCTTAAAAGAAGAAAATGTCAAAAATATCTTTGGATTCCCTGGAGGTCAGTTAATCCCCCTTTATGACGAACTCTATGAAGAAACTGATGTTAGAAACATTTTAGTAAGACATGAACAGGGAGCAGCTCATGCTGCAGATGGTTATGCAAGAGCCTCGGGAGAACCCGGAGTGTGTATGGCAACTTCTGGACCTGGTGCAACAAATCTAATAACTGGATTATTAAACGCAACAATGGATTCGATTCCGGTGGTGGCTTTTACAGCGCAGGTCCCAACAAAAGCTATAGGCACAGATGCATTTCAAGAGGCAGATACTTTTGGAATAACGATGCCAATAACGAAGCACAATTTTTTAGTCAAGTCAACAAACGATTTATCTAGAACTATTAAAGGTGCCTTCAAAATTGCAAATACTGGAAGAAAAGGTGCTGTAGTTATAGACTTGCCCAATGATGTTCAGCAGAAAAGATCTAAAGAGTATCATCATGGAGAAGTCAAGTTTGCAGGCTATAATCCGAGTATTGTTCCAAATCCACTGCAACTTAAGAGAATCGCTCAGAAACTTGTAGAAGCAGAGAGGCCATTAATACTTGCAGGAGGGGGAGTAATACTTGCAAATGCTACTGAAGATTTGAGATTACTTGCAGAATATCTTGGAGCGGGAGTGGCAACTACACTTATGGGAAAAGGGGCTATACCCGAAAATCACCCCTTGTCACTTGGTATGGTGGGAATGCATGGAAGGCTTGGGGCTAATAAAATGATCAATAGTTGCGACGTTTTATTAGTTATTGGATGCAGATTCTCTGATAGAACAACTGGATGGGGTCTTGAATCGTTTGCGCCTGATGCTGTTAAAATTCACTGTGATATAGATTCGTCTGAATTAAACAAAAACATACCTGTCGAATTTCCCCTTGTGGGTGATGCTAATCTTGTCATAAGAGATCTGATTAAGTTTATTAAAAAGTATGAGGATGTTAAAAAAGATACAAATGTTTGGAGAAAGAGGGTAAATCAGCTCCATAATATGTGTGAAGAATGTGAAACTGTTAAACCGAACGGATCTAAACTTACGCCTGAAATTATCATTAAAACTATTAACAATTTCCTTGAAGATAATGCAATAGTTACAACTGAAGTGGGTCAGAATCAGATGTTTGCAGCTCACTATTATATCACTAAAAAACCAAGGCAGTTTATATCTTCTGGAGGCCTTGGAACAATGGGATTTGGATTTCCTGCAGCTATTGGAGCAAAGGTAGCAAAACCAGATAATCAAGTTTTAGATATTGCAGGTGATGGGTCATTTTTGATGGTATGCCAAGAATTAGCTACTGCAATGAGTGAAGATATTCCTGTAGTTGTGGCAATATTAAATAACTCGTTCCTTGGTATGGTTAGACAGTGGCAAGAACTTTTCTGGGATAAGAGATACGCGGGAACAAAGCTTGGAACAATCCCGGATTTTGTAAAACTTGCAGAATCATTTGGTGCATACGGAGAAAGAGTTGAAAAAACTAGCGATATTGAAAAGGCGTTGAAAAATGCTTTTGATTCTGGTGTTGTTTCAATTCTTGACTTTAAAATAGAATCTGAAACTAATATTCTTCCAATGATCCCGCCTGGGGGCAGGGTTGATGAGATGATAGGGGTGGGAAGATGTCGACACAAATAATCTCAGTTCTAGTTGAAGATGAAGCAGGATCTCTAACTAGGATGAGTGGCATGTTTTCTAGAAGAGGTATTAATATTCATTCTCTAACAGTCTCTCCTTCAGAAAAAGAAGGTATGAGTAGAATGACTATAGTTACTACTGGAGATGAAAGAGAGATAGAAAAGGTAGAAAAACAATTGAATAAACTTATAGAAGTAGTAAAGGTAAACATCCTAGATAAAAATAGTTCTGTTGTAAGGGATCTTTGTCTATTAAAGATTTTTGCTGACAAAGAGAATAGGGCAGAGATTATTGAAATAGCCAATGCATTTAAAGCGAATATAGTAGATATTAGTATAAGAGCAATAACCCTAGAGATAACAGCAGATCCGCTAGATATTGACAGATTCGTTGAAACAATGAAGAACTTTGGCATAAAAGAACTCTTTAGAACGGGAGTTACTGCCATTTCTAGGGATGTTGAAAAGAAAACTGGAGGTTAAAGTATGGCAACAATGTATTATGATTGTGATGCAGACCTTAAATATTTACAAGGTAAAAAAGTAGCCGTGATAGGTTATGGAAATCAAGGAAGGGCACAGGCCCTATGTTTGCACGATAGCGGTATTGACGTTGTCGTTGGTGTAAATGAAGGGGGAAAATCTTGGAACTGCGCAAAGGACGCAGGTATAAAGACTATGAGTGTTGAAGATGCTGCAAAGGCAGGAGACATAGTCCACATCCTGATACCTGATGAAGTCCAGCCACATGTTTACACTAAATACATAAAGGATAATCTAAAGGAAGGCAATGTTCTAAGCTTTTCTCATGGATTTAATATAACATTCAATCAGATCAAGCCACCAGAATATGTTGACGTAGTCATGATTGCACCAAAAACACCAGGTAGTGAGCTTAGAAGGCTTTACAAAGAAGGATTTGGGGCTCCAGCACTTCTTGCTGTTGAGCAGGATTACACTGGAAAAGCTAAGCAGACAGCACTTGCTATGGCAAAGGCCATGAATTTAACAAAAGCCGGGGTAGTTGAAACTACATTCGAAGAGGAGGCAATCACAGATATATTCGGTGAGCAGTGTGTCCTCTGTGGTGGAATTACAGAACTCATTACAGCTGGTTTCGAAACATTGGTTAGTGAAGGTTACCAGCCTGAAATTGCGTATTTTGAATGTTTAAACGAAATGAAACTCATAGTAGACTTATTCTATGAAGGTGGCTTAGAACTCATGTGGGAGAGAGTTTCTAACACTGCAGAATATGGTGGAAGAACAAGAGGACCAATGATAATCGATGATTCAGTCAGAGAAAGAATGTACGAAGTCCTTGACAACATTAAATCAGGAGAATTTGCTAGAGAGTTCATGATGGAGAACTACACAGGAAGACCAGTTCTTACAAGAGCAAGGAAAGAGGGTAAAGAAAAACTCATAGAAGAAGTAGGTAAAGATATCAGAAAGATGTTCTTAAAACCTGAAAAAAAATAATATAATTTAAATTTTTATTTTTTAGTTGATTTTTATGGGAAAGACTATATCAGAAAAAATAATCGGGAATAAGGCCGGCGCCACTGTCGAGGCGGGCCAGATAGTTGAAGCCAATGTAGATTACGTAATGGTTAATGACGTAACAGGGCTACCTGCATTTGAGCAGTTTGAAAAACTTCCAAAGGGAATAATGCCCATTAGAGAAAAGATAGTACTTATCCCAGACCATTATGTTCCAAACAAGGATGTTGCATCTGCTGAGCAGGCAAAAAGAATGCGAGATTTTGCAAAAAAATACAAAATAGACAACTACTTTGAAGTAGGAAGAGGTGGAGTATGCCACCAACTTATGATTGAGAAGGGTTTTGTTGCACCTGGAAGATTGATTGTTGGTGCAGATTCACATACTTGTAGTTATGGTGCTTTAGGAGCTTTTTCAACAGGTATAGGCTCAACTGAAGCTG
>JABLXD010000036.1 GCA_013178285.1 Methanofastidiosum sp. | reverse complement strand
GCCAGCATATATGGGATTCAAAAAAGGTGAAAGAGTGTATCTACCTTATGAAGAAGTTAAAAAAATAGGTGTTAGACCACCTAAAACCTAACTTTCCGCTTTGTTAAAACAATATTCTGAAGGGCGTCTGGCTGAAGATTACAATGCCCAAGAAGCTCTCGTTGAAGAAAAAATTGAGGAAAAATTAAAAGATGTTCCTAAAACAATTCCAAAGGAAGAGGTAGATAAAAGACACTTTGAAAAATTTAGAGTTCCAAAAAGGACTGAACTTCACCTTGACCATCTAAAATACTTAAAAGAGTTAGATATCCCAATGGACATCAAAGCAATATCTAATAATAGTAATGAAGTTCCTGCGGTATTACTTGCCATTGTAGATGCTTCTGACCAGATTAACTTCGAGTATATCAATGCAAGAGATCAAAGGGCTGAATGGTATTATCAGGATAACTTACCTTCAGTTTACATAAACGGAAAATACTTTAATGGGTCATTTTCTGAAGATGAAATCATCTATAGAATAAAAACTGAGAGATACATTATTGAAAATGTTAGCTTGGTAATAGATTACACAAGATGCATTGGATGTAATAATCAAAGTTGTAAAAAAGTATGCTCTGTTTTCAAGAAGATTCCAATCCTAGAAGAAGGATACGGAATATACCCCCTCTCAAATATTGGATGCTCACTTTGTGGTAAGTGTCTGATAGAGTGCGATAGAGGTGGAGTTTCATTTATTTTTGGAGAGAAACTTGTAACAGACTCTAATTTCAGTATTGAAATGATTAAGAAAAATAAAGAGTTAATTTCAACAATATACCCAGAAACAGTTATGCTTTTCCTTGAGAAGAATAAGAAACATTCGAACAGAGCTCTTAATTTCACCATTGCATTGTCATATCTATCTCATGGCAAACTTTCCTATCAGATAATTGATGTAGCTAAAAATCAAGAAGCAGTTTTAAAGAGAAAGATTGGAGCAATTCCATGCTTCTGGATATCAGAAAAAGTGCAAATTGCGGGTATGGTTTCTGAGGCATCTATTCTAGCATTTATACGAAAGATCTCAAAGTGGAAAGGATGAATATTCTCGAATTGTTCATAGTTGGGGCTATACAAGGATTTTTAGAATTTTTACCTGTTTCTAGTTCGGGTAATGTATCGTTAATTCTAATGAATTTTTTAAAAATCACTCCTTCAGAAAGTTTTTCGTTGTCTCTTTTTCTTCATTTGGGAACTCTTCTTGCAGTATTGGTATATTTCAGAAATGATCTGATGGATATTCTAAAAAATATCAAAACAAACAAGACGTCACATTTTTTAATTGTGTCTACTATCCTTACAGGTATTGCGGGCGTTCCAATATATCTCTTATTAAAATCCGTTTTAGAAAACATTCAAATAGACGTTGGGAATATTATTATTGGACTATTTCTTATTGCTACAGGTTTTATTTTAAAGTATAGGTCTAAATCTGGGTTTAAAAAAGTAGAAGATTCAAATATTTTGGACATGGCAATTACAGGTATAGCACAAGGGATTTCTATAATTCCAGGCATCTCGAGATCTGGTTCAACACTTGCAGTTCTTTTAGGGAGAGGATTTGATAAAGAAGAGGCATTAAGAATCTCGTTTTTGATGTCTATTCCGGCTATACTTGGCGGAATTGTTTTAGAAGCAAACGACATGACATTTGTAATTGGTACATTCCCTGCATTAATTAGTGCATTTATTACATCGATAATAGTAATTAAAGTGCTGTTAGAGTTTGCAAAAAAATTAAACTTTTCTTATTTCTGTATCGGACTTGGGGTAATTACAGTAATAATATCATTATTCATTCTTTAAACTAATTTTTATAATATCTCCTGATTTTAGATTCAAGATAGAATTTGCATTTCCAAGATATTTTGATATTTCTAGATGTCCTGAGGAAGAATACAAAGCAATCAAATCTAAATTTTTTCCTTCTTCGTAGTGGGTAAGGACTGGAATCCTATTATCTGATATTTCTATTTCAGCTACTAGGGCGTCCTTCTTTTTTTAGATTTAGAATAATGTTTCCAAATGAATCTACATATAAAACAGAGATAATTGCACAGCCTTTAGTTATTTCTTTCGTAAAGGGAAGTTTTATCATTTCATTGGTCTTTTCTAAAAAATCTGTATCGCCTATATCAAATAATGCAGCTGCAGGTCCAAAAATATCTCTTCCATGAAAAGTATGTGAGATATCGATTAATCCATATCTTGATAATTTTTGGGCTAGTTTTTCTAAATCTATTCTAAAAACATCTCCTTTGAGTAAAGATAAAACACCATTATCCGGACCAATAAATGTGTGGCCATCACAAAATAAAACAATAGGAACTCTTTCACTTCCCACGCCAGGATCAACTACAACAACATGTACAGTTCCTTTAGGAAAATAGGAATAAGAACTATATATTACATATGCGGCATCGTATATTGAATGTCTTTTTATTTTGTGAGTAATATCAACAATTTTAGCATCAGGATTTATTTTATATATTGGACCTTTCATTAAACCTGAATAAAAATCATCAAAATCTGTAACTAAAGATATCATGAATAAAAAAATAAAATGAAACTATTAAATCTAATCCTTAATCTAAAAAATGAAGCACTGAATTTTATAGATTAATTGCGAAACATTTAAATAAGTTAACTAATAGTTAAGTTATAGGGAAATTATGGCTACAACTGAAGAAATATTTGATATATTAGGTAATCAAACAAGGAGAATGATACTTGAAATGCTAGCTACTTCTCCGTGTTATACAACTGAGATAGCGGAGAGACTAGAAATAGGTCAAAAAGCCATAAATGAACATCTAAAAATAATGCAAGAATTAGGACTAATAGACCTTTTTATTCTAAAGCAGAAAAGGGGCAGTCCTAGAAAATATTTTAAAATAAAAGATAATATAAGAATGGAGCTTTTTGTTGCCCCCAGAGTCTTTGATGCTTCTATTAAAACTGAAGAAATTGATTTAGAGTCAATATTCGAAAGATACCCCGAATACAAAGCATTCTACGAAGAGATTAAATTTGATTCAGACATTAGAATTCTTAGTAGATTAAAGGAAAATCTAGATTATCTTAAAAATGAGTTAGCTGAAATTGACAATGCAAAAGCTTTCATAGAGAGATCGATTTCTGAAGTAAAAGAAAAAATGTTAACTACTTTTGAAGAACTTAATCTTGGAGAAAAAGAAAAAAAAGTACTTATAGAGATTGTATTAAAAGAATCTCATTCTCCAAAAGATATTGCTTCTAGCCTTAACTTAGAGCTAGAAGAAGTAGTTGAATCAATAAATAAACTAAAGGAAAAAGGATTATAGGATAATTTTTTAAATTACCTTAATCTAACTCCAGCAGGTGCTATTGATGGCCGAAGATCTTGGAGTTACCATCTCTAGAGATGAAGATTTTTCAGAGTGGTACAATCAAATTGTTGTAAAAGCAGGTCTTGCTGATTATTCACCCATTAAGGGATGTATGGTGATAAAACCATATGGTTATGCAATATGGGAAAGCATTAGAGATTATCTTGATAAAAGAATAAAGGAAACAGGACATGAAAACGCCTATTTCCCTTTATTTATTCCTGAAGAATTTTTTGAAATGGAAAAGGAGCATGTTGAAGGATTTACGCCTGAAGTTGCGTGGGTAACCCATGGTGGCGACACCCCTCTTGAAAGAAAACTTGCCATTAGACCAACATCTGAAACTATAATGTATTCGATGTATGCAAAATGGATAAGGAGTTGGCGTGATCTCCCTCTATTAATTAATCAATGGGCAAATGTAGTTAGATGGGAAACAAAAATGACAAAACTATTCATAAGAACAAGAGAATTCTTATGGCAAGAGGGCCATACAGCTCATGCAACAAAGGAAGAGGCTGAAGAAGAAGTAAAAAAAATGCTTGATGTTTATAGAGAACTAATGGAAGATATATTGGCAATTCCAACAATCCCTGGATATAAAACAGACAACGAAAAGTTTGCAGGTGCTGTGTACACTATGACAGTTGAGTCCTTAATGGCTGATAAAAAAGCTATGCAGGCAGGAACTTCTCATCTATTAGGGCAACATTTTTCTAAAGCTTTTAACATAACGTTTGAAGACAAGGATAAAGAAAAAAAGTATGTCTGGCAAACATCATGGGGAATGACAACTAGGACAGTAGGGACACTTGTAATGGTTCATAGCGATAACAAAGGACTAATTCTACCTCCAAGAGCTGCTCCAATTAAAATTGTTATAGTTCCAATTATATTCAAAGAGGGTAAGGAAGAAGTCCTCAGTAGATGTAAGGAAGTTCAAGAACTTCTTGGAAAGAAATACAAAGTCAAATTAGATGACAGAGAAGGATATACTGCAGGTTTCAAATTTAATGAATGGGAATTAAAAGGAATTCCAATTAGAATAGAGATAGGTCCAAGAGATGTAAAGGAAAACAAAGTTGTCGTTGTAAGACGTGACAACTCTCAAAAAATCTTTTTATCAATGGAAAATCTTAGCAGAGAAATAGATTCAATTCTTGAAGATATCCAGAATACTCTTTTTTCAAATGCCAAAGAGTTTCTAAGAGAAAATACATTTTTACCAAAAAACTACAAAGAATTATCAGATATATTGAACAATCAAAAAGGAATGGCAAAAGTTAGTTGGTGTGAAAGAGGTTGCTGTGAGGAAAAAATCAAAGAAGAAACTGGTGCAACTTCATGTTGCATACCTCTAGATCAAAATGGATTAGAAAAGAAATGTATTGTTTGTGGAGAAGAAGCAAAGAAAGTTATCTTATTTGCCAAACATTATTAAAGATTCTTTGACATGTAAGGCCCTTCTTTTTTATATTTAAATTTTCTATAATATTCTCTTGCGCCGATTCCAGAAATAATTACCATCTTTTTTAGATCTAACTCTTCTTTTGCGATTCTTTCAGCTTCTAGTAGTAATTTTTTGCCATATCCTTGGTGTTGCCAGCCTGATTCCTTTTTATCCCCTATACGAATTAGACCACCATAAACATGAAGTTCCCTTATGATTCCTGTTGGGGATCTATATATCTCTTTTCTATGGGCATGCTCTGAAGGTTTTCTTAATCTAACATAACCTATCAGTATGTCTCTTTTAATATCTTCAAAACTGATAAAATACTCTAATCCTTCCGATGCTTCATATCTTTCGTTTAACAATTTAATGTCTTCAAGTTCAGGAAATATACCTTCCTTGTGAGCTTTTCTTCCAACTTCCCTACATCTAACACATTTGCATTGAATATTTCTTTTCTTTAGTTCTTCTTCAATCATTTGCCCAAGATTAGAACGTTTAACACCAGCTTGCACAAGAGTTGATGGGATATCTCTTTGGATTCTCATCGTTCTTACCCATTTTGGCATGAATTCTTTTATCTTTAGGATAAGTTCCATCGCTTCTTCAGTTGTATAGGGTACATATTCACCTTTTTCCCACATATCATATAGTTCTGTTCCTTCAAGGACAAGGCATGAATAAAATTTTACCATGTCCGGCATGAATTGTTTATCTGAGAATATAGTTCTAAAAGTATCGATATCTTTTTCAAATGAAGAGCCCGGTAATCCAGGCATCATGTGATAATTAATTTTAAATCCAGCATCCTTTAATATACGGGTTGCTTGGATCACATCAGAAACGGTATGCCCACGATTTACTTTTTTGTATATTTCATCGGAAATAACTTGGACACCGAGTTCAACTCTTGTACCCCCGTAAGAAAGCATCCTGTCACAATGAATTTCTTTTGACCAGTCAGGCCTTGTTTCAAAAGTCATCCCTATGCATCTTATTTTGGATTTTTCATTAGTCTTTTGTGCTTTATCCAAAGTTAATGGTTCATTTTCTATAACATATGATGCAAAATCGGATGAAGGGGTATATTTCCCAAATCTATTTTCAAGAGAATTGTTAATAAAATTGATATCATACATACTATCAAGGCTTTTTTCATCAGCTTCTGGATCAAAGTAATTCATTGCGTTTAAGCATTCTCTAATAAAATATTCCTGATAATCAAAAGATTGTGAAGGAAATGTTCCTCCCATGATGATAAGTTCGACTTTGTCTATTTCATGGCCTGTATTATAAAGCTGTTTTAATCTATGAAATGTCTGGAGAAAAGGATGAAATCTAAAGCTAAGAGCCCTCATTGTAGCCGGCTCTTTTCCCGTATAGCTTTGTGGGGTATTAATTGCATCGCCAGGACAATAAACACATCTCCCATGTGGGCATTTACTTGGTAACGGCATAACGGCTATAACTGCAACCCCTGACATTGTCCTTATTGGCCTTTTAATTAGAATACTAACAAATTCCTCTTTTCTCTCTGATAAGTATTCAAGAATATCTGAATTTCTGGGAGTTTTATTTAGATTAAAAGCAGCAGCAATTTCTGATTTTTTTAATTCAAGTTGTCGAGAATTTTTTATTTTTCCTTCCAAGAATTCTTCAGAAATCTTTTTACATGCCCCTTTATAGTCCATAATATCTAATTAATTAACATATTATTAAAATTGACTGTTTCATTTTCTGAAACTTTCATTAAAACCGTTTCAAGATAATCCTTTTATATTGTTTCAAACAAGTAATAATGTGGTAAAAATGAATAAAACAGTGAAAATATCTTTGCTAATCATGATACCAACGTTGCTCATAGCAACAATACCCATTAGTGTACTTTCTGAAGACTATGACACTGCCACGGCTTCTGCGATTTTATATCTTGAAAAGATTGATCCAGAAAATCCATACCTCCTACTTGCAAAAGATACTATTGCTACTAATCCTAAGATGTCAGTTAATTTTGCATTGAAGGGTATAATTGAAAGTAAAAAGGGAGAAAAAGAGGAAAATTTGAATAAAGCTCTGGAAATAATGAGTTCTCTTAAACTAATACCAGAAGATAGGAAAGACATGTTCAATATCTTATTCTTTGAATATAATCTTACTCGATCACAAAAATACATTGAGGATTCTACCAAAACTTCTAATCTTAGGTATATTGCAAATTCAGAGGAATATCTCAAACAGGCAAATGAGGACTTTAATCAGAGTAAAGGAAATGGAGTAGAGGAGACAAGAACTAAACTTAAGTCCATCTCTGATATTTATATGAATAAATCATCTAACTACTCTAATCTTTATAGAGAAATGGCATTGATATCTTATGAAAAAAACAGATATCTCGCAACGACACTCTTTGCAATTTATTCTATAAATGATAATCGGGGATTTGATGAATCTTTAGACGTGATTTTAACAAGATTTGAAAGCGAATGGAACTCTTTCTTTGGCTCAGACGCTTTCAAAGATTCGCCTTTTAGCCCAGAGTCTCTCAAAGAACTTCAAAGTAAAGCAATTAGATATAGAGAGGAAGGAAACGAAGATTTTGCTAATGTCATAACAGACTACATAAAATTCCAAGCAGTTTCCTATACAGAATTTATTAATGCTATTGAGGAGGGAGGACTTTAATGGCAGAAGAAGCAAGATGGAAAAAATATTCCAGAAGATGGGAAAAGAAAGCTAGAGATTACAAACAAAAAAAAGATGAACTAGAATCCAAATTTAATTCCATCAGCCAGGAAAATGAAAATCTTAAAAAAGAATTAATTTCTACAAGAGAAGAAAGAGATAAAGTTAAAGAAAGTTACAAAGAAGTTGAAAAAAAAGGAGAGTTTGGCACAGTTGCCATAGCAGTGATTCTGATTCTTGGTATTCTCTTTGCGGGTTCAGTTGCAGGTTTGGCATTTCTTTACAACTCTAATTTGGCTTTAACTTCAGCTAACTCAGACCTTACGGTGGAAGTTTCATCATTAAAAGGTCAGATTTCAAAACTTCAATATGAAAAAAGTTTGTTAGAATCTGAGAAAAGCGGTTACCAGATTGAAATAACGGATATTGAAAAAGAATTAGAAAAAGTAAAAGGAGACAGTGATGCAACTATAAGGCTACTCCAAAGGGAAGTTTTATCACTAACATCAAAAGTATCAAGACTTGAGTCAGACATTAATGCAAAAGAAGTTACTATTGCATCCCTACAGAATCAACTTGCAGAGTGTGAATACCGCAATAGATGCTTTACCGTTAGTATAACTCCAACTTCAAGAACTGGAACTACAGGTGCTGACCAATCCTTAAGTTATACAATGTATGTCAATTTCTCAGGATATGGATGTGGAAGAAGAATTGAAATCCCAATAACACTAAACTATGATTTCAACACCTCAGGCACTAATACAGATACATTTGGACTTCAAGCTTCATCTGGAAACTGGTGTTGTAACTAGATTATCGAATATATTTATCTCTTTTTTCACTTATTTTTTTACCATAAAAAATAGGTCGTTTATCTAATTGTTTTTCTTTATTTTCTAATCTTTTTGAATATCCGACATGTCCTATTGTATAAACTAGTACAAAAAATATAATGAATAGGATAGAGTTAATTAAAAGAAGTTCGACCATCTTTTCAGCATAGATTCCATTAATAATTTCCCTGATAGATACGCCAATAAAAGAAATAATATATGTAAAAGTAGGTATTTCAACTGATATCATTAAAGCTTTTATTTTATCCATATATCTCACACTAGCGCATATATAAGAATAAATAGTGGATAAATAAAAACAAGAAATTAATCAAGAAAACTGATAGATACCTCTTTTATCTCAGGAATATATGTGGAAATGTCTGATTTAATAAATTCCTCAAGAGATGATCTGTAAGGAGGATTTATACCTTTAAGTCCAATATTAACTTTTTCATCTTCAATGCTAATAGTTTGAAACAAAACATCAATACCTGGAGCCCTGACTTTCAAAATAGCATTAATTTTATCAGTTGAATCCTCAATTTTTTTAAGAACTGTTACCTCATATAGGAGAGTTTTTCCTGACAATGGATGATTAAAGTCTAGTTTGACCCTTCCGCTAGAAACGCTTCTTACTGTGGCCCAGTGCCCGTTGATTTCTATTTTTAATCCAGCTCTTGGGAATATACCATGTTTTTTAAAATCGTTTAAGTGCATTATTTGTAAAAGAGAAGAATCTCTTTTTCCAAATCCTTTTTCAGGAGAAATATCAAAAGTTTTAGTTTCGCCAACTTCTATATCTAAGAGGGATTCGTCCAATCCTTTTATGACATGACCTGCCCCTACAATTACCTGAATAGGTTCATATTTATTTCCCTCATTATAAACATTGGCTTGTTTTGCTTTTGTTTCGTCTGTAACGTCAAATATTTTACCTGTTTCTTTGATCTTTCCAACATATTGTATTTCAACAAAATCTCCGTTTTTCAATGTATCACCTATTTGTCTTCGATTCCGTTTTCAGTTACAAAGAATATTGCTTCGCCCTCCGGTAAATTTGGAGAGTCAACGAGTCTAGCTATTCTTTGTCCGCCTTTTCCTTTTCTTAAATATAGTCTAATCGTAGATGAGTGACCAAGGATATGTCCTCCGATTGGCCTTGTGGGATCACCAAAAAAAGCATCAGGCTTAGCTGAAACTTGATTTGTAACAAATACACAAACATCATGATTAGATGCAATACTATGTAAAGTCCTTAAATGCCTTGCGAGTTTTTGCTGTCTTTCAGCCAAAGTTCCTCTCCCGACATATTCAGACCTGAATGAAGAGGTAAGAGAATCAACTACAAGTAATTTTATTTTTTCTGCTTCAATTAATTCTACTGTTTTTTCAGTCAGAAGCATCTGATGATCAGAATTAAATGCTCTTGCGACCCTTATTTTGGCCATGACTTCTGTTGGATCTAAACCCGCGCCTTTTGCCATTTGAATAATTCTCTCAGGTCTGAAGGTACTTTCTGTATCAATAAATATGGCCCCTCCGTCAAGACCTCCTTTTTCAATAGGAAGTTGTACGTTTACACAAAGTTGGTGGGCTATTTGACTTTTTCCCGAGCCAAATTCTCCAAAAGCCTCGATTATAGCCTGAGTTTCAAATCCTCCGGCTATTAATTCATCAAGTCTTTTGCTCCCTGAAGTAATTTTACCAATAAATTTTCGTTTTTCTAAAAGTTCATTTGCTGTTATAAATCCACCTACGTCAGCTGCTTCTCTCGCAGCTTCAATTATTTTTGAGGCGGAGCTCTCACCAATTTCTGCAATTTCAAATAATTCTTTTGGTGAAGCTACAGCTATTGACTCCACAGTTCTAAATCCGGCCTCTCTTAACTTTTCTGCAGTCTTAGGCCCTATACCTGGAAGATCTTCAAGATCCTTTATTTTCTCCATTAAATCACCATAAAGATATCTTTTGCCTTGGAAGCAGGATTAATTTCCTTAATCTCATACCCATAAAACTCTTTCAAGTTATTATTATCGTAAATTCTGGCTTTAATATCGTATTCCTTCCAAGGTTGTACTTCTTTTTTAATCTTACCTCTGATATTACCATATCCATCATCACAGACGACAATATAACCATCCCCTTCGTTTACAATATGTTTTATAATAGGGCTAATTATACAATAATCGTTGTTTGATAATTCATCGATAGTTTTGAAGGGAGGATTCATAATATCTTCTAAAGTTGGAACATCATAATTTCCTTTTTCGATTGAAGTTGATTTAATAAATAAAACGTCGGAATCCTTTTCAAGTGCTCCAACAACTTTAACAGCATCACCAATACTAAAATTCTTGTTTGTAATCTGACTCAAAGAAACTGGAACATTGCCAGATTCGTCAACAATGACTAAGAAATCTCCTTCAATACTGTTAATTCTAGCTAAAACATTAACGGCTTCAGATAAACCATAATCAGCAATTTTCTTTTCATCTATTTTTTCTTCAGATTTAAGAGATTGTATTCTTGAACCAAGACCTAGATGTGCTTCGAGACCATTATTGTATCTTATATTACAAGATTCAATTCTTACTTTAGTACCAGGAACTAAAGTAACTAAATAGTCAGTTTTATCATCCCATAAAACAATCTTTAATTCATGCCCGTCATCACTTAATAAAAATCTACCGACTTTTCCTGTTCCACTATCTCTATTGAAAGTCCTAATGTCGTATACTTCTTTGACATACCCCTCAATGTTTATGCCCCTCATGTTTTCTTTAACATCTGGTAGAGATACATTTGTTGATTCTGACTTAGGGATATCTTCTCTTTCAGCTTTTTCAGGGACAATATTAGAAGAGAAACCAAGATTTATTTCAACTGAATTTAATCCCATTTTTGAGTAAGCATTTTCAATAGTAATAATATCATTTTTAACAAGTGAATTAAGCAATTCTGCTTTTTTATCCCATAAGGTAACTCGTATTTCTCCTGTATCGTCCATTATTACAAAACTTCCGACTTTTCCTATAGAGCCGTCTTTTTTAGCAAATTCTCTTATGCCATAGATCGCAGAAACCCTGCCAGTTATATCGATATTACTCATCTTGTCTTCAATGTCTCTAATTTTTAGTTTAACGTAATTTATAGGCGGATAATCGGGACTATCTTGGCCACTGGATATAACACCGTCTTTTCCAAGACTTATTTCAAATTCATTGTTAAGACCTTTTCGCAAATATCCATTTCTAACAGTGACAACATCGCCCCTCTTAAATTGCTTAAGCTTATCTATCTGATCGTCCCAAAAAACTATCCTAATGCTTCCAGTCTTATCAGCAATTACAATGTTCTGAACCTTTCCTTCAGTTCCTGTCTTTCTCTGGAAGGTATTAACATCAAAAATTCTCATTATTCTGCCGCTTATATCGACATGTTGCATGCCTTCGTTTATATCAGAAATAAAAAAATGTTTTTTTTCTTTATGAATTTCTTCAATGTTTATCCCTAGTTCTCCAGCAATTAGAAGTAATGCCCCTTCCTCCGATAACAATCCACCAACAGATTGAATTTTTTTATCAATTCTTTCTTTTAGTTCGTTTTCAGAAATTGTTTCTAATAGTCTTTCATAAAGAGCTTCCGCTGTCATAGAATACCAGAAAGATTAATTTTTTGGTGTTTATAAAATTTGGGGTATGTTTATGAATAATTAAAAATATAATTCCAGTTATTGAAAACTGAAAATTATAAATTTATATTATTAAAAGAAAGATTTTTAAACTATAATGGGTTACGATGTTTATGAATATCAATAAAAAGTGGATATTCATAGTAATAGCGGCAATTTTGATAGTTGGATTATTGTATATAGGCCAAGATACAATATTCAATTTCAAGAAAAATCCTAAAATATCAGCGGGGATTGATGTTTTATCTTCTAAAATGCTAATTACTAATGAAGAGATCGGAGTTCTAAATTTAGAAAATACAGGTAAGAGTAATGCTATTGAAATAAAAGTTGATGAAGTTTCACCTTTTACTGTAACTTTCGAGTCTGAACCTCCATTACTCTTAGAGAATGGGAAGACTTCCATTATCAAATTTAAAATAGTTGCTGAAAAAGAAGTACTAAAACTTTCTGAATCAAGGAAAAACATACCATTGGAATTTAAAATTTCATATAAGAACAATGAAGGCATTGCCATGAATCCTGTTACGGTCGAATCTACTATTCAAGTATATAGGCCTAAATTTGAAATTAAAAAAATTGATTTAGGTGGGATTCTAAAAACAGAGTTATCTCTAAAAAATGACCAAAACGGACTCCTAATGATGGATATTGAATCTGATCAAGTTTTTAGAGAAGGAGAATACTGGATAGAATTTGCGTCTGATTATCCTGATCTAGAGGTAGAATCTGTTGATAAATATCCTTCTGAGCAGATATATGGTGGGTATAAATTCACTTTTCAAGATATTCTTCCTGCAGATAAAAGAATTTCAAAATCATTTTTAATAAAGTCAAAAGTTTCTCCAGGCAGTTATGAAACTAAATTTACTATAAACATAAAAATATTTTGGAGAGGTATATTACTTGATCAAGAAAATGTCAAGGTAGTGGTATTGGATATATAGGAGATAACTTATTTATTTTATAGATAAATTTAATGAATTATTTGAAATGTTGCGAAAATAACCAAAAAGTATTTAAATAGGCAACGAAACTTTTTCATGCTAGTTCTCTAGCGTTTTACAATGAACAATGATTAGAGGGATATTATGGATGTACTCGTAGGAAAGAAAAAGGCAATGGCATATGTTCTTGCTATAGTCACTGGATTTAATGCTGGTGAGAATGAGATAACCATAAAAGCTAGGGGAAGAAGTATATCTACTGCTGTGGATACTGCGGAAATAGTAAAAAGCAGATTTGTTCCCGAAGCAAAAATTACCAATATTAAGATTGGAACAGAGCAAGTTGAACAGAGAGCAGTAAGTACTATCGAAATAACGATGAAAAAATAAAATTCCTTGAGGGATATAATGGGCAAAAGGCCACGAAAATGGAAAAAGAAAGGCAGAATGCGCTGGAGACACGTTAAGAAGAAAATGAGAAGAATGAAAAGAAAAGCTAGAAAGCAATAAATTCATTCTTTTGCCCCAGTTTATAGATACTTTTTTTAATAAAGTTTATTTCTTTCTTTTATGAAAAGAAAAGACATAGTTACCTCATTTTTATTCAAGGATGGGAAGATCCTCCTTCTTAAAAGAAGCAATAAAGTCGGCACTTTTAGAGGTAAATGGGCAGGTGTTTCAGGATTTATTGAAGATGAGAATAGCCTTGAAGCTGCTCTAAGAGAGATAAAAGAAGAAACTGGTGTTGATAGTAAATATTTAGAATTGTTGAAGATTGGGATCCCATTTGATATTCAGGACATTGTTAATGATACTATATGGTCAATTAATCCTTTTCTTTTTTTATTTAAAGGAGATGAAATAAACATAGATTGGGAGCATGACACTTTTGAATGGATATACCCAAATGAAATGGATAATTATGATACTGTTACTGATCTTAAAAAGACCTTATTTAATCTTATAGAAGATTCTGGAGTAGAGAGTATTGATTGAAAACCTTAAATTCTAATAAGTAGTATCATAGTTATGAGAAAAGTTGAAGCTCTGCCTTATACCGTTGAAGAAAGTATAAAGAAGGTAAATATGGCTTTGGGTAAGGCCAATATTGAATATTATACTGCGGGCAGGGAATTTTATATTAATGAAGACCTCCTTCTTAGCGAAAATCTAGAAGGCCATGATAAATCATTTATAGATAAAATAAAGGATTACCTAAGAAATGAGATTGAAGCGAACTATGCAATGATTTCATTTGACAATGCCCCTGATGGATCTTATATGGTGATAGAATACAATAATCATGCTACTTTTTTAGCTCTTGCCAAAATTTTTAGTTTGAAACCTGAAGATGAAATTATAGAAGAAACTCCAAAAATTGAAATCGAAGATACAAAACTAGAAAGAGAATTAAGAATAATAAACAAGGATATTTCTGGGGAAGATATTGAGTTTGAAGATGAAGAAGCTGACGAAGAGGAATATGAATATATCACTTTTGGTGAAAGAAATTGCAGAGTTTGTGGTTCTGTTATAAGAAGAATTACAGTACATGACAAGGATGGAAAATTAAGAGATGGATACAAATGTATCAACACAAACTGCCTAAAGATTTATATTATCAGGTAATTTTATAAAAGATACACTTTGATATTTTTCTAGGCGGGGGTTGCCGAGCATGGTCTAAGGCGCCGGACTTAAGATCCGGTGACGCAGGTCTTCGAGGGTTCGAATCCCTTCCCCCGCACACTTTCTTTTGATTCTGGTGAATTTTAGATAGATTTTAGAGTTTTATGATGAATTTTTAGTGGGTTTTGGATGTTTGTTTAATTTCTAGTTTTTCACTATTTTTAGGCCTTAAGTCACCGGATGTTTGTATAAGTGCCTTAAGGAAAATAGGGCATTTCAGATAAATACTTAACGATAAAACTAATTTGGCCCTAAAATCAAGCTTCGTTTTTATTTGCCTTATCCATATCATTAATTGCTTTGCTCTTCCATAAAGAAAAGATCAGGAAATTGGTATAGGTCATTGATTTGGTAAGATCTTTATCACATTCAGTACATAACATCTCAAAAATTGGCCCTAAAATTGAGAGGCTATCTGAAACATATAGCACGAACTCATAATTCCAGCATGGATCTTCGCCATATTCTAAGATCGCATACCTTCCTTTCTCGCCAGCAATATTCTCTATCGTTTCGCCTTTATCAGCCTCTATGAGCGTGTATCCGTAGATTAATCTCACGCCTGGTATGTCACTATCCCCTACATACACCCTGTACTCGATGAGATTCCTTGCTATTTGCTCACCTTCTTCTCTTCCATGACGCTTATGACGGTTTTATGCCAATTTACAAAACTTTTAAAGTAAATTCCTCTACTATAAGTTTTAAAGGAAAAAAGCGTCATAACCGTCATAGTGTCATAGGATCTAGTTAGCAGGGTAATCACCCTTGTAGCTCTTCTGCAAAAGCTCAAACCTAGACTTATTGATCTCTATGCCTTCCCAGTATCTTCCGTCAAACTCCCTTGATTTCTTAAGGCCAAGTTGGGACAATCTTCTGCCAAAGGACTGCTGCGATATAGTTTCAGTTCTCATGCAATAGCAATAAGTTCTATAAGCAGCGTATAGCTCTCCTGCTGGGATCTTATTTACCACACCAATATTACATACATCATCAAGAAAGTCTTTCAACGGGTCCATCTCATCCTTGTATTCAGTGTTTGCGAGGACAACAATCTCTGGAGGATTCAACCCTTCCGAGAGCCACTTCATGCATCCTTTTATGACCCAGTTCAGGATGCCAGGAAGCTCACTATCGAGCTTTGCTTCCAAGGTTTTGTCCCTCTTCTCGTTTGGTACACGATAGTTGAAGGGGATGGTCATGAGCCTACGCCATATGGCAAAGTCGCTGCCTCTAATCGTAGGCTTGTTGTTTGAGATCATCCAAAGCTTGAACTTCGGAGCAAAGTCAAATATCTCCCCATATAGGAATCTGGCGGTGAGGCCTTCGTGCCCTGTAACCCTCTTTATGAAGTCTTCATCCAGGTATTTGCCTTCTGCAATCTCTGATGATCTTACAAATCTAGCCCCCTTTAGCCTTGCAACATCATTTTTAGGGCCTCCGTCAAACTTCTTGTCCATGAAGGTGGAAGGGTCCGCATCCTTGGCATACTCGCCGAGCATAGTCATGATAATGTTAAGAAAGGTGGTCTTACCATTCTGGCCCAGGCCGTGGAGAAAGAAAAGGACCTGCTCACGATCATCGGAAGTCATGCTGTACCCAATGGCCTTCTGTATGTAATCTATTAGCTCCTCGTTTCCCTCAAAGATCTCATGGAGGAAATTCTCCCACAATGGACATTTTGCATCCGGATCATACTTCACATTGGCAAGCTTTGTGATGAACTTCTCCTTCAGGTGATCTTCAGAGAACTCCCCTGTCCTAAGATCTATTATGCCGTTTTCAACATTCAGGAACCACGCATCTTGATCAAGATCATCCGGGGATATTGGCAGCTCATTTGTTGCAAGCTTTACAATTGATTCAATGCGATAGGAGCTTTCTGATAAGAATGCCCATTTTGATATTTCGCCTTTTTTGGAATAATCCTGCTCTATTGCAGCCTCGGCATTTATGCTCCTTACGGTGTCCTTGGCGAGCCTGTATATGGCACCGCTATCGTCCTTTAGCCAACGTTTTCCATCCCAGACTATCCACTTCTTCCAGAGGTGGCAGTACCTTATGACATCCCCATAGTGGTAGATCAATCTTTCAGAGTTTCCAAGGTCGGTCATGGCAAATGTGTTCTTTGGGAAGTCTGTCGTTATCCTGTCCACTTCCCCCTGGTCAAGAGGCACCTCGCACTGTGTTTGATTGATTTTTGATATTGTATCCCTTACTGTCTCTTGCGAAAGACCCCTGTTTCTCAATACTCCGGATATCCTTGTGAGCTCAGAATTCCTCTTCCCTAAAGGTATCCTTGTTTCTTTGGCCCTATCTTTAGCTTCTTTCTCTGAAAGCATCTCTGATAGCCATTTTGGCGTATCCTCTAAATCAGCTTCAAGGATTGATTTTTCCCATGTATAGGTCTTACCAGAGGCATGAATGCTAGGAGGCGCAACAATAATCCCTCCCTCGCACCTTACATCAACACCTGGAAGTATTCCAACATAAGTACCAAAGATCCTATTGGCCCTAAAGTAGTAGTGCTTCCCTCGGCTAGACCTTGCAATTGCTGTGTTCATTGGCATGTCTTTTGATGCTATCTTTAGCGATTGGCGCCCCTCTTCCCCGTCAATGTCCAGTACCAGGAGCCTATTGATTGAACCTGTGACAATGCCGATGTTGGCATTGGGCCACTGGCTCCACCACCTGTCTATCTCGCTTAATGTTACCTTTTCAATTTGATATTTTTTCCAAGGAATAATAGATATCTTGCCCTTTTCTCTAAGCGGAATTACATTGAGGCCAAAGTAGAAATATTTAATGGCTTGATCAAAGAGAGAATTCATGCATACATACTCAGGCACTTCATCGTATCTCCTAGCAAAACCGTTCTTGAGCAATATGTCAAAGGCCTTGGCTGCAGATTTGGGAACATTAACTATCTGGCCTTCGCTGTAAGGGCCATATGATCTTCCATCATCTCCAATAAACTCCTCAATATCAGAAAGTATTTCTATAAGAAAATCAGAATCAGGCTCTTTTTTAGGATCTTCATCAGTCATTTTAACACCAGTAAGTATCAAATAAGCCTATGGCGGTGACTATATGGTTTTACAGAGAAGGATGGAATTTCAAAAAATAGATCTATATTGCATTTTCAAATTAATGTAATTTTAAGGCCAAAGCCAAACTAATAATTACTGCAAAGGGGATATTTTTCCATATTAATTATACTTGCAGAATAAGAGCTAATTCTTAAGGCCAAATTAGAGGGCGATAGTTTTAAGGGTAATTTTCTTTTTCCTATTTGACAAAAAGAAAAGGTTATAATAAGAGATGAATATTTTCTAAATAATAGAGGGGGAAATCGATATGGTAAAAGAAGGGTATATTATAGATTATATTTCTGGGCTGGAAGTTAAAGCAACACCCGAAGAACTAGAGGCTGTTCAAGTTTTCTCAAAGCAATTAGTTGAAGATTATGGCTATCCAAAAAAAAATATACAAACAAGACCTCAATATAGGGTAAAAGTTAGACCTTCAGATACAAACAAAGAATATCCTGTTGATATATCAGTATTTAGTTCAGATACAAAAAATGATGATAATTCATACATTATTGTTGAATGTAAAAAAAAGAATAGAAAAGATGGGAAATCCCAATTACAAGATTATTTAAGATTTTCAAAGGCAAGTTTGGGTGTTTGGTTTAATGGAGACGAAAGACTATTTCTTAGAAAAATTGAGAGAGATGGCAGAATTTATTTTGAAGACATCCCTAACATACCTAAATTTGGGCAAAGAGTAGAAGATATTGGGAAGTTCAAAAGAAAGGATCTTAAACCCACTCATAATTTAAAAGCAACTTTTAAGGCAATTAGAAATCATTTGGCAGCAAATACAGTGGGGGCTACAAGAGATGAAGTTTTAGCTCAACAACTAATCAATCTAATTTTCTGTAAAATATATGATGAAAGATTCACAGAACCTAATGATATTGTTACTTTTAGAGCGGGAATAGATGAGGATGCTAAAAAAATAAAAGATAGAATTTTAGATCTTTTTGAAAAAGTAAAAAGAAAATACAAAGAAGTTTTAGATGAAAATGATAACATTACTCTGGATGCGAATTCTGTGGCTTATGTAGTGGGTGAATTGCAAAATTATTGTCTTATTGAAGCAGAAAGAGATATTATAGCTGATG
>JABLXD010000035.1 GCA_013178285.1 Methanofastidiosum sp. | reverse complement strand
AGATAGAATTTTAGATCTTTTTGAAAAAGTAAAAAGAAAATACAAAGAAGTTTTAGATGAAAATGATAACATTACTCTGGATGCGAATTCTGTGGCTTATGTAGTGGGTGAATTGCAAAATTATTGCCTTATTGAAGCAGAAAGAGATATTATAGCTGATGCATTTGAAACTTTTATAGGACATGCTTTGAAAGGTGGGCAAGGACAATTTTTTACCCCCAGAAATGTTATAAAAATGATGGTTGATATTTTAGATCCAAATGACGAAGATTTAGTTATAGATCCAGCTTGTGGTAGTGGAGGTTTTTTGATTGAGGCTTTGAGACACGTTTGGAGAAAACTAGATTCTGAAGGGGAAAAATATCATTGGAACAAAAGTAATCTTCAAGAGGAAAAAATGGAAGTTGCTTTGAACAAAATAAGAGGCATTGATAAAGATTATTTCTTATCAAAAGTTGCTAAAGCGTATATGGCGATAATTGGGGATGGTAAAAGCGGTATTTTTTGTGAGGATAGTTTGGAAATCCCTCAAAATTGGGATTCAACTACTAGAACTAAAATACACTTAAACGATTTTAGTGTTCTTTTAACTAATCCCCCTTTCGGTTCAAAAATTCCTGTTCGTGGTGATGATAAATTAAAACAATTCGAACTTGGGCATGAATGGAAATTCAATAAAAAAATATCAACATGGGAAATGGGAAAAATAAAAGATAGCGAAGCCCCTCAAATAATATTTATTGAAAGAAGTTTACAACTATTAAAAAATGGCGGGAGAATGGCAATAGTATTACCCGATGGAATATACGGTAACTCTCAATTGGCTTACATTCGGGCTTGGCTTCTTGAAAAAACAAGAATAGTCGCAATAATAGATGTTCCAGTTGAAACTTTTATGCCAAATACGCCAACTAAAACTACAATTTTAGTACTACAAAAAATGCTAAAAAATGAAATTCCTGAAGATTACCCAATTTTTATGGCTATTGCAGATACCTGTGGGCATGATAGAAGGGGCAAACATAAAGAAGAAGATGATATTTCGCATATTGCGGATGAGTTTAAAAAATGGTCAAAAATAAATAATTTTAGTTTTTAGGTTATAAAAATGTTAAAATTAGTAACTATCAATAAATTAGAAATAGAAAAAGAAAAATGGACTCCTAAATATTCATATATTTTAAAAAAACTGGAAAATTCGCCTAATTCAATTTTACTTAGGGAGTTTCTGGAAAAAGGTCCAATTAACGGTATTGATGTAAGAGATTATACGGAAAAGGGAAAAAATTATATTAGAATTTCTGATATGAAAAGATTTTTTTTATCTTATTCTGATATAAAAAAAGTCGAAATAAGTGGAATACCACAAAAAATCAGGTTAAAACAAAATGATATCCTTTTTTCAAGGAAAGGTACACCAGGTATATCCTTAATAGTTACTGAAGAAGATATTGATGATCTAATTGGAACAGAAGCTATTTTACTAAGGATCAAAGAAGAATCGGATCCTTATTACTTAATAGCTTTTTTAAATTCTAAAGTATTTTATGAACAGGTTTTAAATAATCTATCCGGAGCCGTTTCTCCAGGTATAAATCATCCAACTTTAAAAAAGTTAAAAATTTTATATGACGAAATACTTATTGAAAAAGTTTCAGGAAAGGTTAAGAAATCAATAGTTTTGCAAAATCAGGCAAATATAATCATAAAACAAGCACAGTCACTTTTATATAAAAAACTTGATATTGATTTTTCTAAAATTGCAATAGAAAAATATTATTCTGTAAACCTATCAAGTTTTTCGAAAGTTGACCTTTGGACTCCTGCATATTCTTACCCATTTTATATAAATATACTAAAAATTATCCAAAACAAATTCCCTACCATCCCAATTAGAGAAATAGCCATAGTAAAAAAGGGCGATGAAGTGGGAAGTATTAATTATAACAAATATTTGGATAAAAAAAATAGTGATATTCCATTCATTAGAACATCAGATCTTGTTAACTATGAAGTTGACCAATTTCCAGACTATTACATCCCTGATGAGATATACCAAGAGCTAAAACAAGATATTAAAGCTGGCGATATCTTATTTACTAATGATGGTAAAATTGGACTTGCAGCAATGCTTACTTCACAAGATAAAATAATTTTGCAAAGCCATGTAAAAAGATTGAGATTAAAAAAAGAGGCTATTGAAAAATATAATTTCACACAAGAATTTTTATTTTTAATTTTAACGCTAAAAGAAATCGCGATATACCAAGCAGAAAGATATACAGTAATCCAATCAACAATACCGACAATTTCCAATTATATTTTAGATTTTGAAATTCCCATTTTAGATAAAGATTCTATTGAGGAAATTACAAAATTAGTAAAACAAGCTTTCAAATTGAAAGAAGAGAAGAAAATATTGTTAAATGAAGTAAGAGAATTAATTGACAATTATTTTGAGATATAAAAAATCTATATTGGTCCCTGAACAAGATATTTTTTAAGTATTATATTTAATGATCTTATATTGCCCTATCTTAATTATTAAATGTTTAAAATAAAACACAAATGTATAATTTATTCGCATAATTAGCCTTATGCGCAATATTTAATTAGAAATAATTTATTGAAATTATAATAATTGTAGAGGTTATCTATTCAAAAAATCTTCAAAGAATTTAATAAATTCTTTATCGACTAGACTCATAGTTATTTTTGACCTATCTGTCTCCTTTTTTATTTTTTCATATTCTGTTTTTAAAAACTTCTTTTGTTCATCGCCCGATAGGAAATAAAGAAAAGAGGTATTTCCACTAATATCAGTAGAATCAAATATAAGTTCAAGGAATACCTCATTTTCCTTTTTGGTATTTTGCATTTTAACTTGACATCTCCAAATATATTTGGGCATGCAATCAGTTAATATTTTTGTTCTAATGGCTATAGGAAGTTTATCATCCTTAAGTATTTCTTCCTTAAATTTATTCGAAGTATACAAAAATATGTCCCAAATAATCTTTGTTTTAATTATACTTTTAATAAATGCATTAATTCTATTAGCTTCTTTATAGATGTTAGTATAATTAATTCTAATTTTTTCATATAAAGGAATAATTAATACATGGGGGATAACTTCTTTATTTTCTGAGTTTCTTGAATTAATATCTTCATCGTCCGTGTCTGGGTACTCCAATTCTAGCCTTATCCCGGGCTTAGAGGATACATATTTATCTGAAAAAGAATAAAGCGGGATAAGTTTAACATTTTTCATAAGTTTTTTAATTTCCTTGATATCTTCGTCCTCTCCGTCTTCGTTGTCCCCATCATCTCCTTTGTAGCTTTGATATTTAATAAAAACTTTTGGTACATTTTCTTCGGATTTCTCTTTTATGAATACTCGACTAAAAGGCCCTATTTGATCGTCATGAATATATAACTCAGAAATATTATCAGACACAATCTCAAAATCTATTTCTTTTTCAACTTCTCCATTATCTTTTGGAGTTGGATCCTCTAATTTATATCCAGTTATGGTTACGGCATGATATTTATTATCTGGCCTTAAAAATCCCATTATTATTGGTAAATGCATTTTTAAGTAAGAATGAATTATGCCCAAAAAACTTTTTTTATCTTCAACACTAAATGTTTCATAAGTTAAGCCAACATGTCTAATAGCGTCGCATATTTGTTCAGGAGCTAATCCTTGTGAGGGGATGACTCTATTTCTATCTATTATATTCAAAGTAGCAGATTTTGTTATCTGACCGGGTGAAGGAATATAATGTCCAAAGATTTCTGAGGTCTGATGGAATGCACACCACAAAGAAACAGTCGCACATGCTGCCATAATAGTGTCTTGTTGTTGAAATGCAAGAGTTTCAATATGAAAATTAATACCAAAAAGATTAGAATAATATTTTTTTACAGAATAAAAATGTCTGTTTTCTTTTTCGGGGTAGTGTTTTATGCAAGTCTTACCAATTACTTTGTCAGGTAAAGGCTTTATTACAGTAAAACCTAAATAACTATTTTTTATTTCATCTATTTTTCCCTCTTGTTTAGACGGAGTTTCAATTATCTTAGAGATTGTATCTTTGTCTAGTTTACATGAAAAAAAATGAGCCCTCTTACATTTTCTATTATAATTTTTAGAACATCGGACATAAAAATCTTGATAATCCATTAAATAGTCTCTATCAATATAACTATTTTCTACTAAAATACTTTTACACCCTAAATACGAAAGATAACGTTTTAGATACCATATTTGAATACTCTTTCGAGTATTTTTCTCAATGGAATCTTTATTTAAAAATAAGCCATGAAAATCAATAGCACTAAAATCTTCGATAATAGAGAAGGGTTCTTCAATAATTTGTTCTGACATGGGATAATCAGATGTTAAATTTTTGTTTCCAAATAGTTAGAGGCATTTCTTCAATTTTCTCTAAGTTTTCCTCAAATTCCTTTATATTTTTTAATGCTCTTTCGAATAAATTTGAATCAAACTTGTCTCTAGTTTCTATAACAAATTCTCCACAACTAACACGTGCCATCTTTATATCCCCTAGTATAGATTTATATGTTCTTGCATAAATTGCGATTTATATCTTTATAAAGGTTTCTAAACATAAACCTTTTAGTTTTTATTATACAAGGAAAGTAATATTTAATATATAAATATTACTATATTATACTTAATCTTTGTCTTTTATTGAATTTAAATATTTAATAATAATTATAAATCTAAATATTGAAGGAGAAGATATGCAGACATATGCTTTATGGATTGGATTTTAATTAATGGTTAGTTTTAAAAGAAATATCTGGCATTTGGAAGAAGACTATATTGTTTCAGTTGCACCTATAATGGTATAGGTCTATCTTATCGGGTATTCAATATCTGTATAATTAGTTCCATTTTTATATACTTTTTAGAAACTTCTAAATTTAAGATCAGAAAATACAGATGCAAAGATTGAAAATAAAAAAAGGCGATGAAATTATCTGGTTTGATAAAGAAATATATGAAAAAATCAATTTTTATGACAGAATATGTTTATAAATAGTATTATATATTATTAATAGTAATGTTTGTTTTAAAAAAAAGCAAATGGCCATTATATACGATTATAGTTTTATTATTTATTATGCTTATTGCTTCAATCTTAATTCTTAATGCAAATAGGAATGTAGAATATATTGAAACTGAACTCAACAGTAATATAGTTGGAGAAAATTCAACTAGTTATCCCTTTAGTGGGACTATTTCATTAAAAAGTAATGATCCTTATGTTCTTATTGAAATACAAGAAAATGATCTATATAAAAAAGAATTGAATGTATTTTTCTATGTTCATTCAACATCAAAAGATAGTAATTTTACAACAAATGAAATTAGAGATATAAAAATTAACAGTTCTAAATATGATTTAACATTAAAAAAAGATGTAGATTATTTCATTAACGAAAACGAATTGAAGATAAAATTTAATCAAAAAGAGATATCAGATTACCCAAATGAAAACATGTACATATATATCTACAGAGAAGGCGATTATCATTATGTTTGGTTTAAGGATATAAGACTTAGGATTATTTCAAATGACCACAGGTATATGGTTTTTTTTGATCCACATTTCCAAGTTTCTAATTATAATAAAGGCGATCTGGATGTATTTCACCATGGATTGAGGGTAGAAGGAATCCATCAAGTTGATTATTATAATGTTCTCCTTCATTATTATCCTGATGCATATATTGCCATGAGCCTTTTTATTGGATTAATTACTATCTTATCATTTATTATAGGGTTCTTAGGATTAGTTCATGAACAAGAAAGAGAAGATAGGTATGACATATATCAAAATATGAAATAAATGAATCCATACATCCCTAATTATTCAATTAATGGACATCATTTTCTAAGGTAGATATACTATTTATTAAATATAAAAAATTAAAATTCAGGACATGCTTTCTCATAGCCTTTCATAATCATTCTAGTATTCTCATGGACATAGCCTTCAGTAGTTTTAATGTTTGAATGGCCCATTATGCTCTTTAGAATAAGGACATCTCCACCGTTTTCAATGAACTGGGTGGCAAAGGTATGCCTGAGCTGGTAAGGTGTGACTCTTTTTATTCTAGCCTTTTTACAATATTTTTTCAATGCAAATCTATATGCGAACAAAGTCATTGGAGTTTTTTCTCTGAAAGAATAGAATAGTGATGGGCAATCATCTTTTCTTTTGGCAAGATACTTTCTCAAGGCCATCATAGGTTTTTTATGAATTGGAACTATGCGGTCCTGGTATGTTTTCGTATTTTTTACTATGATTGTACCTTTGTCAAGGTCAATGTCTTCCTTTTTTAGGGCCAAAATTTCTGTAGGCCTTAAGCCAGTATACAGGTGAGTCAAAATTAAGGCCAAATCTCTATCGTTGTCTATTTTGTCCAAAATCTTCCATACGTCTTCAGGCTCTATTGACTGTCTTCTCTTATGGTGAACTCTAGGTGGTTTATAATCAAATTTATACCCTTTGAATTCGCACAGATATTTTATTGCATAATAGGCACTGTGTTTGCTTGAAGAGGAATGTCTGTTAGAATCAAGTATTTCAAAATAGAACTCATGGAGTCTATCTTCAGACCAATCCATCCATCCCTTTGGCAGCCTTGTAATTAAATTCATTGAGGTTGAGCTTGCAAGTTTTTTATTTCCCCTAAGAAACCTATAGAAATCTTCTTCCAAAGGGATTCCCTCCAAGGTATCTTATTATTAGGGCCAGATTGACTAAACTATATATAAAAAAAGCTTTATTATAAGGTTTATTTTTAAAATAAATCATATTTTGCCTCCTTTTTAGTTTTAGGCAAAATACAGACTTAAGATCCGGTGACGCAGGTCTTCGAGGGTTCGAATCCCTTCCCCCGCACACTTTCTATTGGGTTTAGGTGGATTTTTGGTTTGATATGATTTATAGTGTGTTTTTGATGGTTTAACTTTAATTATTTTATAATCTATTTTCTTATCTTTTCAGGGACAAATCAATGAAATACCAGTTTACACATTATGCGAGAAACTTAAGAAAATATAAAATTCTGAATAATATAAAATAATTATTATTAGATGATTCTAAAAAATTTAGGATAACCGAAAAACTTATATACTATAAAGAGGGTATAATTAGTGGTGATATTATGGATGGAGAACCTATAAATAAAATATTAGTCCCAGTTGATGGGTCAGAAATGTCTCAAAAAGCCGTAGAATATACTTCTTGGGTTGCTAGTAAAACGGGGGCTAAAGTAGTGCTGCTACATGTCGTCGATGCAGATAAATTAAAACTTACATACGAAGCGATGGATAGATTCACCCCAGAATGGGAAGACAAAATAAAGGGAACTGATGATGTTAAGAGGTACTCTCCATTTTTTGAAGAGCAACTCAAATGCATGCTTGATGATCCAATATGCAGAAGAGGGAATAATATTCTGAAGGAAATGAACAAATTTGCAGAAAAGATAGGAATCAAGCCCAAAACTATTCTAAAACTGGGTAGAGTTGCAGATACCATTTTACAAGTTGCAGAAGACGAAAAATGCGACCATATCATAATTGGCACAACAGGTTTAACTGGAATTAAAAGTCTTTTAATGGGGCATGTAACAAGTGAAGTTGTAAAATATGCTCCTTGTAGAGTAACTGTTGTCAGATAATTATATTTTTATTTTTATTATTATTTTTTAAAAAAATATAAATGTAAAAATTATACTTTTATATTTGCATTTTCAGATTGGTGGCGTTGAACTTCTTCTATTTCAATGTCTAAAAAGTAATTAATTACAGTTCTGATGGCAACTATTGCCCCCAATATTCCAACTTCTTCTAAACTTGGCTTGAGAATTGTTCTAATTATATCTGCAGCTATAAGAAATTCCAATCCAAGTAGTAGATAGGTTCCAAGTGTTAACCTGAGTATATCCGTATCTTTTAAAGAAATGAACCCGTTCATTCTTTTTTTCTCAATTCTAAGAAATTTAATCGATGAAACTAAACTACCATAAACAATTACAAGTATACCAATTAACCCAATTGCCCAAGCAATATATTCAACTACAATAACAAACATTATTTCATCTCACACTACTTTATAGAAAGTATCATATATTACTTTTACGATTAAACAAATAGGATATAAAGATAAAAATACATATGATTTGGTGATATCTTGCTTGAACAGGATAAGAGAAGAAAAAAAGTTGCTCTTGTTGCGAATTGTCTTTTAAATCAGAATGCAAAAGTAAATGGATTTGCATTTTTCCCAGACATGCTGTGGGAGCTAGTAGAAATATTACATAAATATGAATATGGAATCCTTCAGCTTCCATGTCCTGAAACAGTTTATGCCGGACTTAGAAGATGGTGGTATGTTAGGGAACAATATGACAATGCAAAGTTTAGAGATGTTTGTAAAGAGGCTATTCGGCCAGTATTAGATCAAGTTGAAGCACTTATTAAAGATGGGTGCAAAGTTGTATTGATAGGTCTTGATGGTAGCCCCTCATGCGGAGTAAGATCAAGTGGCTCGGATCCAAGGTGGGGTGGAAAGCCTGAGATAGAATTGGGAGATTATCCTCAGACCAATAAATCAGGGATATTCATTGAAGTCTTAAAACAAGAAATTCATCAAAGAGGTCTACCCCAACTTAGAGAGATTGGCGCAGGATTTGATATGCCAAATTTTGATAAATCAAAGATATCAAAAGAGATAGAAGACTTCTTGAAAGATTAGTATCCATAGAATGGTGATTAGAGCTAGACTTTCTAATTTAATGAAACAATTGGTGATATTAAATCAATATTTATCTATTTTAGTAAAAATAAATTGCTTTTAATATAAAATATCGATTTTTAATTGCTTTTTTAAATATATAATCATGATTGAACGAAAGACTTAAATAGAACAATTACAATATAAAGATGTCCAACATGCTCATTTGAAAATGCATGTTAGGAAAATGGAGGAAATTAAATGGTATGTCCTGCAACTAAGTTAGCTGGAAAAGATATGATATCTACTCAAGAATGGACTAAAGAAGGACTAGATACAGTTCTCGCAATAGCTGACAGATTAAAAGAGATGTGGGCCTGTGGCCACATGCCTCAAATTCTCGATAGAAAAACTCTCTTTATGATGTTCTACAACTCCTCTCTTAGAACAAGGAACTCATTTGAAGTAGGAATGACCCAATTAGGAGGTCATGCACAGTTCTTGGACTCTTCAAACTCCTATGTTCCAATTGACTCATTAGAGTCAGCACCAGGAAGAGAAAGAGTAAAAGATACAGCCCAAGTTCTTGACAGATATGGAGAGGGATTAGCAATTAGAGTATTTGGTAAGCCAGTAAATATGGTCTATGGTGCTGGAAATCAAATGATTAGAAACTTTGCAAAATATTGTTCTATACCTGTTCTAGATATGGATTGTGATATGTACCACCCACACCAAGCATTGTGTGACCTTATGACTTTAAGAGAAAAGTTTGGCCCTCATAATTTAAAGGGTAAGAAGTTTGTCATGAGCTGGGCAACTGCCCCAAGTCCATGGAAACCTCTTGCTGTTGCACACTCTAACATTGAACTTATGACAAGATATGATATGGATGTTACCGTAGCATATCCAAAAGAATTCCCGCTTGATGAAAGAATTCTTAAAAATGCCAAAGAAAATGCTGAAGAATGTGGAAGAACTTTTGAAATTGTTCATGATATGGATGAAGCATTTGAAGGTGCAGATGTTGTATATCCAAAAGGTTGGACAAGCATAAACTATCTTCCAACATTAGCCGATCCAAAGAAGAAGGCAGATGAAGAGAAGATCCTTTCATTACTTAAGAAGTACGAAGATGAGAAATCTTGGACATGCAATGCAGATAGAATGAAGAAGACAAACAATGCATACTACATGCACTGTCTACCTGCTGATGTAAAAGATGGATGGGAAGTTACTCCTGAAGTCATCGACGGTCCAAGAAGTATCGTAATTGATGAAGCAGAGAACAGGTTGCACGTACAGAAGGGTGTTCTCGCTGCAGTATTGGGCGGAAGAGTATAATTTAATATTTTATTTTATTTTTAAATTTTAAATAGGAAAAGGTGATTTTATCGAAACTATTGTTGTTGCACTAGGTGGAAACGCTATAAAACAAGCTGACGAAAAAGGAACTCATGAAGAGCAGTTCAGAAACGTCGAAATTGCTTGTGAAGCTATTTTAAAATTGATAAAAGATGGGTATGAAGTTGTGATTACACATGGCAATGGGCCTCAGTCAGGGAACTTAATGGTTCAGCAGGATGCTGCTACCAATATCGTCCCTCCAATGCCTATGGATGCAGTAGGCGCCATGACACAAGGACAAATAGGATACATGATACAACAAACTCTTCAAAACATGATGAAGAAGGAGAAAATGAGCATACCTGTAGCAACTGTTGTTACACAAGTAGTAGTATCAAAAGATGATCCCGATTTCCAAGATCCTTCAAAACCTGTCGGTAATTTCTTCACAGAAGCCGAAGCAAAAAAAATTGCTGCCGATACTGGATATGTAATTGATCCAAAACCAGGCCAAGATCATATTGATAAGAAGATGAAGGGCCATGTCATCAAGAAAGTTAAACCTACAGGAGATAAACCATATAGAAGGGTTGTTCCGTCACCAGACCCTGTAAGACCTGCAGAAGCTGAAGCAATCAAAAAACTTGTTGACAGCAATGTTGTTGTTATTGCATCAGGTGGCGGGGGAGTACCCGTTGTAGAGGATAAAAATGGCATGCTAATGGGAATTGATGGTGTTATTGACAAAGATAAGGCCGGAGAAAGGCTTGCTGAAGCTGTTAAAGCTGACATCTTTTTAGTCCTAACAGATGTAGAAGTTGCTTATTTGAACTTTGGAAAGCCTGAACAAAAAGCAGTTAATAAGATGACTGTTGCAGAAGCTAAGAATTACTTAAAAGAAGGCCATTTCCTAGCAGGAAGTATGGGCCCAAAGGTATTAGCTTGTATAAGATTCATTGAAGAAGCAAAGGGAAAGAAAGCCATTATTACATCTCTTAACAAAGCAGAAGATGCTTTAAAAGGAAAGACAGGAACTACCATTGTTCCTTAAGGAGAAGGGTAAAAAATGGGAATGATAGTAAAATATGAAAAAGATACAACTACTTTCACTCCAAACCTTCACTTTGACTGTGACTCACGCTGGTACTTTAAAAAGGGTGAGCCAACAGGCACAATGTCCATCCTAAGATCTGATTTCAAGAAAGGAGGATGGGCCGACTGGCATGATCATGCAAGCGCAGATCAAGCATATTACGTCATAGAAGGAAAAGTAAGGGTCTGGATGGATAGTGAAGATAATTTTGCAGATTTAGGGCCCGGAGATATGGTAATATTCCCTATGGGGAGAAAACATAAATTAAAAAATATGACCGACGGGGATCTATCTCTTGTGGCAATAAATGCACCAGCTTTATAATTTTATTTTTTATTTTATAAATATTGGATTATTTTTTCTTCTATCAATTACAAAACCTATATAAGGAATAAATTTAATCAGATTTTTATGAAATATGTGGTAGTTACCGGAGGAGTTATTTCTGGTCTGGGAAAAGGGGTGACTACCGCCTCCATAGCAAAAATCATTCAATCGATGGGACATAAAGTTACTGTTGTAAAAATTGATCCTTATGTTAATGTTGATGCAGGGACTATGTCTCCTTTTGAGCATGGAGAAGTTTTTGTTTTAGATGATGGAGGAGAGGTAGACCTAGACCTCGGAAATTATGAAAGATTTCTAAATATTCAACTTACAAAAGCACATAATATAACAACTGGGAAAGTCTATCTTAAAGTAATTGAAAAAGAAAGAAAGGGAGATTATCTCGGCAAAACAGTACAGATTATTCCCCACATTACTGATGAAATAAAGACTGAAATAAGAAATGTTGCAAAAGGTCATGATGTGACTGTTATCGAAGTTGGGGGAACAGTAGGAGATATTGAGAGTATGCCTTTCCTTGAGGCTTTAAGACAACTTTCAATTGAAGAGGATGTAGTTTTTATTCATGTTACTCTTGTGCCAAATCTTACTGTTGTTGGGGAGCCAAAGACTAAACCAACTCAGCATTCAGTTAAAGCCTTAAGAGAAGTGGGTATAAGCCCACATATTATTGTATGTAGAAGCGTAGAAAAATTAAATGAGAAATCCAAGGAAAAAATAGCACTGTTTACAAATGTTAGAGTTGACCATGTTATTAGTGCACCTGATGTTGAGGATATACATTACATCCCACTTATTTTTAATGAAGAAAGAATAGGCCAGAAAATTTTAGATCAATTTAAGATGGATGGAAAACCAAATCTTACATTATGGAAATCTATTCTTTGTAAAGATTATAAAAAAGACGTTAATCTTGCAATTGTAGGTAAATATGCTGACCTTCATGATTCGTATCTTAGCATATCTCAGGCGATTAAACATGCTTCCTTCAAAACTTGTTTTAAAACACAAATTTCATGGATTGAGGCAGAGGATTTTGAAAATAAAGAGATATCAGACGAATTAGATAAATTTGACGGAGTCTTAGTACCTGGAGGATTCGGATCCAGGGGTATAGAAGGTAAAATAAACGTGATAAAATACGCAAGAGAGAATAATATTCCTTATTTAGGTATATGCCTTGGCTTTCAACTTGCCGTTATAGAATATGCAAGAAATGTATGCAATCTTAAAAATGCAAATACAACTGAAGTTTGTGATACATCACATCCCGTTATTGACTTACTTCCAGAACAGAAAATAATTTCAGCTAAGGGTGGAACTATGAGGCTTGGAGCTTCGGAGATTCTCCTTGACAAAGGGTCATCTATTCATTCATTATATAATGCCGATAAGATTTATGAGAGGCATAGACATAGATATGAAGTAAACAGAGATTACCTAGATGCTCTTCTTAAAGATAAGAGGCTTTTATTTACGGGTAAATCCCCAAATGGACTTATGGAAGTTCTTGAAATTAAGGGACACCCTTTCTTCTTGGGAACTCAATTCCATCCCGAATTTAAATCAAGAGTCGAATCAGTTGCCCCAACGTTTTATGGTCTTGTAAAAGCAATGGGTGAAAGAAAATGAACGTTAAATCTTCTGTAAAGAATATTATATCCGAGATAAGTTCTGTTATGGAAGAGATTGATGAGAACACAGTAGAAGAAGTAATATCTGAAATATTAAAAGCAAATAAAATATTCATTGTTGGAGCCGGTAGAAGTGGTCTTGTTGGAAAAGCTTTTGCTATGAGGCTTATGCAGATAGGCCTTAGGGTTTATGTTGTAGGAGAAACTATAACTCCTTCAATGGAAGAGGGAGACTTACTTATTGCAATATCTAACTCCGGAGAAACAAGAAGTGTATGCTTAGCTTCACAAATAGCCATGAGCATTAAGGGAAATATAGTTGGAATCACATCTAATAAGAACTCTAGACTGGCCAAGAAAGCTACAAAATCAATAATAATAGATACAAAACATAGAACTGATCCTAATAGATTCGTCCAAAAAGGATTTCACAATGAAGTCCCTTCATTTGCCCCACTAGGTACGCTATTTGAAGTGTCTACTTTCCTATTCTTTGAAGGATTAATAGGGTCACTAATGGAAAGGATGAATAGAAAAGAAGAAGATCTCAAAAAAATGCATTCCGTCCTTGAATAAACGAAATATTTTAATAATATCGATTTTAAGTAAATTAGAGGGACCGTGGGGTAGCTTGGCCCATCCTTTTGGCTTCGGGAGCCAGAAACCTGAGTTCAAATCTCGGCGGTCCCATTAAATATATAAATATAAACCTCCATAATCGATAAGGAATCTTATTTTTTTGATTAGAAATAATCTTGAGGTGTAATTTAATGACTGATAAGTTAAGAGATGAAATAATGGATAAAATAAAAAATGCAACTGGAACTAAACCCAGTTTTTGTGTGATAGGTGCCGGAAATGGCGGCCTTGCGATGGCAGGATATCTTGCATATTATGGTTTTTCAGTTAATATATGGACTAGAGATAAGGTTAAGATGGAAGCATTGGCAGCTTCAGGGGGAATCGAAGTTGAAGGGAAAATCGAAGGATTTGGAGAACTTAACAAAATAGACCAAGATTTTCAGAAAGCAATTGAAGGTGTAGATATAATAATGGTCGTCATACCTGCAAATGGCCATAGAGAGATTGGTGAAAAACTTGTTAAATATGTGAGGTCTGGTCAAACTATTGTTCTAAACCCAGGCAGAACGGGCGGAGCATTAGAACTTTACAACATGTTTAGGAAAGCAGGAAAAATAAGAGAGGATCTTATTATTGCTGAAGCTCAGACTTTCTTATTCGTTGCTAGGAAACTCGGGGTCCACAAAGTGAGAATATTTGATATTAAAAGGTCAGTTCCAGTTTCAGCGGTTAGATCATATAAGAATCCTGATCTTATTAAAAAATTGAGAATGGCATTTCCACAGTTTACCCCCACATCAGACGTTCTCCATACAAGTTTGGGAAATGTTGCAGTTATGTTCCATCCTGGTGTGCTACTACTAAATACTGGATGGGTTGAAAATCATGGTAATTTTGAATATTACTTAGAAGGAATTTCACCAGGAGTTGCCAAAGTATTGGAACATATAGATATGGAAAGGATAAAAATTGCAGAGGCAGTTGGGATAAGAGTTCCATCTTTGAAGGATTGGTTATATTTCTCATATGGCTCTACTGGTGCCGATCTTTACGAATCAGTGCAAACTACACCAGCTTACAAAGGTGTAATGGCACCTTCAACTATCCATCACAGATATATTCTAGAAGACGTTCCAATGAGTCTTGTTCCAATGTCATCAATTGGAAAAAAATTCGGTGTTGAAACAAAATGTATTGATTCTCTTATTAATATAGCATGTTGCCAACAAGAAAGAGATTTTTGGACTGAAGGAAGAACTGTAGACCATATGGGAATTAAGAACTTCGATTTAAAAACGATAAAGAGGTTAATTGCTGGGGAGATAGTATGAGGGCAGTTCTTGCAACAATAGGAAATTGCATCCACGTTCAAGGAATCAAGAATTTCGAGAGTTTGTTGAATAAAAACAATATAGATACAGAGTTTATTGGAGTATGTATTGATATAGAAAATTTAATAAAAATTATACTAACTAAAAAACCTGAAATTGTGGGCCTAAGCTACAGACTTGAACCTGAGAATGCCAAAATATTATTCAAAAAATTAGAAGATTTAATTGAAGAAAATCATATAGTTTCTAGATTTTTTTTTGGTGGAACTCCGGCTGTATGTGAACTCGCTGAAGACTCAGGATTATTTGAAGGAGTTTTTAGAGGTATAGAAACTGAAAATGAAATTCTTGACAAAGTACTTGGAAAAAAGAAAGAGTATAAGTCTAAAGAATATTCCCAAAATCTTTACGAAAGAATAGAAAATTCCTATCCAATCCCATTGATAAGACATCATTTTGGATTGCCTTCACTTGAAAAAACAATAGACGGCGTTAAGGATATTGCAAATAGTAAAACTGTTGACATTATATCAATTGGCCCCGATCAGATTGCTCAAGAATGTTTTTTTAACCAGGATAATGCTTGTAAGGAATTTGAGGGCGGAGGTGGAGTTCCTCTTCGAAAAAAAGAGGATCTAGTGTCTTTATATAAATCATCTAGACTAGGAAATTTTCCACTTTTGAGATGTTATGCTGGAACAAATGATTTGATAAAATGGGGAAGTATGTTAAAAGAAACAATTAATAATGCGTGGGGTGCTATACCTCTTTTTTGGTATTCTGAACTTGATGGAAGGTCTAAAAGAGATTTAATTAGTGCAATAAGTGAAAATCAAAAAACTATAAAATGGCATGCGGATAATCATGTCCCCGTAGAAATTAATGATTCCCATCAATGGGCCCTTAGAAAAACAACAGACCCTATTGAAGTTGCCTCTGCTTATATTGCAACATATAATGCAAAAAAATTAGGTGTTAGGCATTATATTCAACAATTTATGATGAATGTTCCTCCAGAGATATCCCTAGAGATGGATATTGCAAAAATGTTGGCTAAGTTGGAGCTTATTTTGGAATTATCAAATGATGGATTTACTATCTTAAGGATGATAAGAACAGGCCTTGCTTCTCTTTCAGTAGATGAAGATATAGCCAAGGGAGAACTTGCTTCATCAATTACGATTGGCATGTATTTAAATCCACATATCGTTCATGTTGTTGGTTATTCAGAAGCTTATAATGTTGCAACGCCCGAGGTCATAATTGAAAGCTCAAAAATTGCTAAAGGCGTAATAAAAAATTGTCTGAAAGGTTTACCAGGTATAGAGGATAACAAAAAAATAATAAAAAGAAAAGACGAGATAATCAAGGACACAAAAATAATATTAGAGACAATAAAATCACTTTCTGATAATATTGACACTCTAGCAGATGCCAATGCATTATATAAGGCTGTCAAAATGGGAGTCTTGGATGCAGAAAATTTGAAAGGATTTAATCCTGCAAAAGGAGAGATTAAAACAGCTATAATAGATGGATCTGTTAGATGTATTGATGAAAGTTCTGGAGAAATAATATCTGAGAAGGAAAGAATTAATAGACTAGATATCTAATAGTTATTAACTAATATTTATTAAATAATAACTATTATATAATAAATATTAATTAATATTTTATTTTAAGAGGGCTGGGTCTCTTCTATCTATATATTCTTTTATTGCTTCTTCTACAGTTGAACTTCTTTCTCCAGTATTCAGAGAAACTTTGATTGACCTAGGAATCCCCAATTTATCTTTTATTAATGTGTCAAGCGCATTTACGAGGTCTTCGTCAAGAGAAAAACTCTTAATTATTTTTTTCTTTTTATATTGTGATTTTGGTACTTCATTAGGGGTAAAGCGTTGAGTCATTATCTCTTTTTTTTCTTTCTCATGATCAATTTCTTCCTTAGTGAGGATTACTCTCCTCTGGATCTCTTTCTCTAGATCATTTTTTAAACCATCAGTTAAGGCCATTAAATCCCCTCCAACACCCTTTTACATAATTGAATATAATCATAGGCTCCTCTTGAGTTCAATGAATATTCAAATATTGTTTTACCGTGTGCAAAACTTTCAGATAATTTAGTGTCTATTCTTATATATGGGCTAATAATACCTTGAAAGTGTTCCATACTTTCAAAAAAATCGATGTATTCCTTAGTTCTTTTTACCCTTTCATCAACAAATGTTGGAACAATAAGATCTATCTTCAAGTTTTTTTGGAAGTCTTCTCTTAAATCATAGACGAGCTTGTCTACTTTAAAAAGACCTTTTACAGAAAGATATTCCATTGATACAGGAACGAGTAATTTTTTGCAAAAATTTAAGGCATTTTCATTTAGTATTCCTAATCCAGTCTGACAATCGATAAGAACATAGTCGTAATTAATTCCATCAAGACGCTTTATTAATGCATTTTCTCTATTTCTCCAGCCAACCATTTCAAGCGCCACTTGTGATATAGTTTCATCTGAAGGCAACAAATCCAAATTTTTCCTAGCGCTTACAATACATTCACTGAAAGGTGCTTCATCTTTTAGTAGATGATAAATACTTTTTGTAAATTTAACGCCGAGACATTCTGCATCGTTTCCTTGGTCATCTATATCAATTATTAGTACTTTTTTACCAGTAAGAGCTAAAGCATGTCCTAAATTAATAGTTGTTGTGGTTTTTCCAGTTCCACCTTTCTGATTGTATACTGCAATAGTTTCCAAGATATCACCTATTAGATATTACTTAATATATATCATATAATACATATTATTTATTAATTGATATGTATTAGTTAATAACTATTAAGTATATTTATAAATGTTTTGGCCTTAAATAAGTGATTTTTTCATTGTTTTGAGTAGGGTAATTAGCAAAAAAAGTAGAATTTAAGAGAAGTATATAAACTAATTAATAAAGAAAGAATAATAACTATTATCTAATATATAATAATTAATAAATAATAATTAATAACTATTAATTCATTCTATAATATTCCCATCGGGGTCTACTACGATGCCCTTCATCTCAAGATTTCTTCTTAATCTCCAAAAAGAAGTAGTTGAAATACGTTTTTTTGCTTCTTTAAGGAATTTTTCAGCGTTTTTTGGGCT
>JABLXD010000034.1 GCA_013178285.1 Methanofastidiosum sp. | reverse complement strand
CCTTTAGACCGAATTCTTTCTCTGGCCGGGCTAACACCTGATATTTATACAATCATTAGGAAAAGGCCGCATTATTTACTGGAATGAAAAATGTGGAATCCTCGTAATTAAGGGTGCGAAATGTAGGTTATATCATTATTTCAATATTAAATTGAGTGATGATGTAGAGTATACCATTCAAACTGTGGAATATTTAGTTAAAGGAGCATGTTATAATGGCTAGAGTATTGGTTACGGCACATTTAGGCCGACATTTTAGAATTTTTGGACACTATGATTACAAAGTTTTATTAAGTATGGGGCATGAAGTACATATTGCAGCTAATTTTAATGATAAAATAGACCATTTTGAAGATCCAAATGTAATAAAGCATCAAATTGATTTTGTGAGAAATCCTTTTAGCACTGGTAATATAAAAGCTTTAAAACAGCTTGAAAAATTATTTGATGATATTCATTTTGATATTATCCATTGTCAATCACCTTCTGGTGGTGCTATAACTCGTTTAGCAGCTAAAAAAACTAGAAAAAAAGGTACCAAAGTTTTATATACGGCTCATGGTTTGCATTTTTTTAAAGGAGCTCCACTTAAAAACTGGTTGATCTATTACAATATTGAAAAATGGCTAAGTCGATTTACAGATTGTATAATTACAATAAACAATGAGGACTACATTGCGGCACAGAAATTATTAAAAATAAATGATGTAAAATATATACCAGGTGTTGGAATAGATTTAAATAAGTTTAAACCTCAAACTCTTAAAAATAAAAAAGAACTAAGAAAAAAATATGGATATGATGAAAATGATTTTATTATAATTTATGTTGCTGAAATGAGCTATAGAAAACATCAAGATTTACTTATAAATGTAGCTAATATATTAAAAACGAAAATTCCTAATTTGAAATTATTATTAGTAGGTACAGGTAACTTATTAGACAAATATAAGGAACAAACTAAAAATTTAAATTTAGAACAATATATTCATTTCTTAGGATACCGAAGTGATGTTCCAAATCTTATGACTATTGCTGACGTTGCAGTTTCATCATCAAGACAAGAGGGTTTACCAGTTAATGTTATGGAAGCAATGGTTACAGGATTGCCTCTTGTGGTTACAGATTGTAGAGGGAATCGGGATTTAGTTAAAAATGGTGAGAATGGATATGTTGTTGATATAGATGATGTAGATGGGTTTGTGAATGCAGTTGAAAAAATTTACAAATCACAAGAATTAAGAACAAAGTTTGGGCAAAAAAGTTTAGAATGTATTGAATCATATTCACTTGAAAATGTAAGAAGAGAGATGGAAAAAATTTATGAGAATTATATTTACCTGAATCCGTGATAACAAACTTTCAAAAACACTGATAACACATACATAACTGCACTTTCATAGATTTAAAGATAATCACCCAACAGGTGAAACATACTCTACCTTTAGCAGAAGAAAGTATCGAACCTTTATTAGCTCTGCTTTTTCAAAATTAGACTTGTACTTTTCATCAGATTGTTGTATGATAGAATCAGGATAAATTTCAGATTGTGGAGGAATTACAATGGTTCGATACATATTTGAACAATCCGATGAAATTATTACAACATTTAGCGGATTATCCGCAGTTGGCCAACTGTTAGATAAAACTTCTTTAACAAAAAGACTAAATAGAGTAATTGTGCCTGATGTTACCTTTATCAAAATTTCAAACAGCGATATAGCAAGATCATACATTGGCCTTTTGTGTCAGGGCAAAAATGATTTTGAGTATATAGAATGTTATCATGACGATTTCTTCTTTGCACAGTCACTGGGAATCAAAAAAGTTCCATCAAGTTCAAGGCTGCAACAACGTCTAGATGCAGCTGCTAGTAAATGGGAGAATATCATACTTGAAGAATCAGCCAAAATGATCAAATCAGTTGGTGCCACAATTACTCCTTGTTATGAAAAACTGGTTGCTCTTGATATAGATGTATCCCCATTCGACAATTCAAAAACAAAGAAAGAAGGAGTATCCAGGACATATAAGGGTTTTGACGGATATGCTCCGATTTTTGCTTATCTTGGGCAGGAAGGTTACTGCATAAATGTAGAACTTCGTAAAGGCAAAACCCACTGTCAAAACGGCACGGTAGAATTTTTAAAACAAAGCATACTTTATGCAAAAAGTATTACCGATGCACCGATACTTATCAGGATGGATGCAGGTAATGACGCTGCTTTGAATATTCAAGTATGTCGTAAAACACATGTTGATTTTATAATTAAACGAAATTTACGCCGTGAAAGCCCCAAGTTATGGTTATATACTGCACAACAACATGGTAAGGCAATTAAGGAACGAGAAGGTAAAACGGTATATTGGGGTGAAATAAAAACATCGTATAAAAACCTTACCGAACCTGTTCGCATTGTTTTTAAGGTTACGGAAGAAAGTATCAGGGAAGACGGTCAAATAATGTTAGAACCTGATATCAAAGTAGAAACCTAGTCGACTTCACTTTTTTATCCTCCTGAAGTTATTGCGAAACTGTATTGCGATCATGGGACCAGCGAACAGTTTCATAATGAAATAAAAACCGATATGGATTTAGAGCGTTTACCATCCGGGAAATTTGCAACTAATAACCTGATTCTGCATCTGGGTATTCTTGCATATAACATTTTACGAGTTATGGGTCAGGAAAGTCTTTGCAAAAATGATGCTCCTGTCAGGAAAAAAGTCAGCCGTAGGAGAATCCGGACGGTTATTCAAAATTTGATTACTTTGGCTGCAAAACTTGTTCAGCATGGTAGAAGGTATTATTTACGGTTTAGTAGAAGTTGTGCATGGTTTTATACTGCTAAAAGGTTATATACCTCTTTTACATAACATGATGTAATAATACAATAATGGTTTTGGTGTAGAAACGCCTTCTATAGGTTGGGGTTTCACATAGAGTATTTTTGTTGGAAAATGTAATTAATACCCCTGAAAAAATGAAATTTTTGAGGGTTAGTTGGGTATTGCTTAAATATTTGCTTTGTTTTAAGTATATGTTGTTTCTTCGTTTGTTGCTAAATGATATTTGTATGGTTTTGTTGTTAATTCTAAATTAGGTATAGTGTTTTTTGTAAAAAGTATTTTTTTGATAAGCCATCACGGATTCAGGTTTAAATAAGGAATTATTAACTGTTACATATATTCTTTTATTTATAATCTATTAAAAAGGTTTGCTATGCTTAATAATGGAAGATATGAACGCAGCACCGCTCTATGCTGTTTCAAAAACTAGAGGGAATGTTGATTTGATTGAATAAGGTGAAGGTGTTATCTTTGCAAATCTTATGACATTAATAGTTTTAAAGGAACTAGTGTTCTGCAACAGACAGTGCATTAAGAAAGTCAATGAGGCTTAGTAATTTTTAAAAGTCAGTCGATTTGATGTTGAGAATGTTAAGGTAGAAGTCAAAAATATACAAAGAGGTGTTGCAGAATGGATAATAGAGAGGAAACTAAAAGAATAGTATTTTTAATAGGTAGCATGGGAAGAGGAGGAGCAGAGAGAGTAATCTCTATTCTAGCAAATAGCTATGCAGAAAGAGGTTGGAAAGTTGATATATTAATGCTACTAAATAGCCGTTGTGATTATGAATTAAATCATAATGTCAATGTTATACCAATATGCAATGAGAATAAATCTAGAATTAGGCAATTGCCAAATTGGATATCTAGTATTCGAAAATATGTCATTGAAAACAAGCCAGATAGAATTGTTTCATTTATTGCACGCATTAATATTATTACTATACTATCTTGTATTGGCTTAAAACAACGAATAATAGTATCAGAACGGAACGATCCTACTGCAGATGGTAGGTCTATATTTGTACGGCTTGCGACACATTTACTTTATCCTTTTGTTGATTGCGTTGTATTTCAAACAAAATGGGCTCAGTCCTGTTTTTCTAAAAGAATACAGAACAAAAGTGTAATTATACCAAATCCTATTCATGTGACTGGATTAGCTTCAAATACGAAAGAAAAAAAGATAGTAGCTGTTGGACGCTTGGTGGAACAAAAAAACCATGCTATGTTAATTCGTGCGTTTAAAAAAGTACATGATAATTACCCAGAATATAAGTTATATATATATGGGGAAGGAAAATTACGAGATGCACTGGTAAAACAAATAAAGGAATTAGGGCTTACAAATGCTGTTTTTCTTCCTGGTAATGTATCCAATATCCACGAAAAGATAGCAGATGCTGAGATGTTTGTTCTATCCTCCAATTATGAGGGATTATCAAATGCCTTATTAGAGGCTATGATGATGGGGTTGCCCTGTATATCAACAGATTGCGCGGGGTCAAATGAGGTTATTCAAAATGGTGAGAATGGGATATTAGTGCGGGTTGGTTCAGAAGAAGAGCTTATAGAAGCAATTAAATTATTGATTTCTGATTATAACATTAGAAGTAAGATTTCGGAGGGTGCAGTAAAGTCATCTACGAATTTTAATGCTGATATTATAGTTAAAAAGTGGCAAGAAATAATTGAATAAATTTAAGAAGGGAAAATGCGGATTGAGAATAAATAAATCGGATATTATATTTACATTAAAAAGTACAAAAAATAATAATAACACAAAAAAGTATGCTTATCAAGCAACTATACAACTGATTTCTAACTTTGTGACACTTGTTTTAAGTTTTTTGATTAACATCGTTGCCACAAAAAATATAGATCCAAATGCATATGGGGAGTATAGGTATGTTGTTAATTACTTATTGATGATACCTGGCTTAATCAATTTGGGGTATCCGAACTCAGCAGGGCGTATTGCTGCTATAAGTCAAGAAACTGAACAAAGTAAAATCAGCGGTTATGGCTTTACAGTTAGTTTTATTACTGCATTAATTTATATATTGATTTCTATACCATTAATATCTGTATTGAATGCAAATGAAATAATAAATATAACGTGGTACGCAATATACTTTACTCCTTATATTATTTTATCTACCATGCAATTAACTGTTAAAGCAATTTTGACAGGTCAAAATAAGATATATTCACTTTCAATATTTAATTTAATTCCGCAGACTCTTATTTTTATTGTAGTACTTGTTCAAATATATGTTTTCAGATATACAAACACTTTAACATTACTAATTCCATATGTTGTAATTAATGGTTTGGCAATTATATACAGAATATACAAATGCAACCCAATTCGTGTGAAAATTTCTGAGAGTTTTTTAGCTCTAAAAGAAGAAAACAAGCGTTTTGGATTTAAAGTATATATCGGTTCAATATTTGGCGTTATTGTTGGACAAGTTATAGGCTTAATAAGTGGCAGTTTCGTAGGTATGGAGAACTATGGTTATTTTTCGTTAGCATTTAGTTTTGTAGCACCGTTTCAAATGTTGGCTTCTACTTTTGGTACAGTTTTATACAAATCTAATGTTAAAAGAAAAAGATTATCCTTTCAATTGTTCTCCTTTGTTATTGGCTTTAATTTAGTAGCATACTTGCTTTTCTACATATTTATAGATTATTTTTTTATAAGTATCTTTTCGATCGAATATATACAGTCACTTTCTTATATGAAAGTTTTGGCGTTGTATGGAATTTGTTTGGGATTAGGTGATTTTATCAATCGTTTTTTGGGGGCAAAGGGTTATGGGAAAACACTTATGACAGGAGCAATTTTTTCGGGATTATCTATGATAATTGCGGCTATAATATTTGTTCCCAAATTTAAAGTAATAGGTTTAATTGTTGCATTTATGTTATCGGGATTAGTTTATTTATTAAGCATGGTAACTGGATATATAAATTATAGAAGAAGTAATATTGGAGGAGACAAACTATGAAAAAGTCGAATAAACGAAATACAAGTTATAGATGGATACCATTTATAATCATTGTACTTTATACAATGATTACTCTTTTGATATCTTTTTGGGGCCCTTTACAATATTGCAATTATAATAAGTTATTAGTTTTTGCTTATGTAATTAGCTTTTTGTTTTTCACATGGTTTGGAATGATGGTTGGCTTAAAATCAAAAATAAAACAAAATTATAAGATTACCGAAAAAAAAAGAGTTACTTTCCGAAGGAAAATAGCAACTATCACTCTTATAGTTTTAGTGATTAAAAGTTTACTATTAATTAGTAGTATTAAACTATATGGATTTCCTGATTTTAGCAATTTATTTACGATTATGGCAATAACATATACTAAAAAGAGCTTAGGAATTTTTGCTGATAAGAATATATTTAGACAAATAGATACGTTTACTACATTTTTATATATTATATCAGTTTGCGGGGTTTTATATGACTGGGAAAAAACAAAGAAAAGCATTAAAGTTGTTATGATAATAAATATATTATTAACATTAATATATACAATATTCTATATTGGTGATCAGAAACCATTTATGGATGTAATGATTTACATTCTAAGTGCAGTGTTAGTAATTAAAGTGAAAAAAGGTAAAAAAGTGTTTTCCTTAGGAAACAGTATTAAAATAGTTTCAGGAGTTGTCATTGCTACTTTATTCTTTTCAACTATAGTTATGAATAGAAAGATATTATGGGGTAGCACACAATCGGTATATTTAGGGAGATTTATCACACTTAATCTTGAACATCCATTGTTAGCTTTATTTCCTGATTCCATGAAGTATCAAATAGGTTTTTTTCTAATATACCCGACAATGGGGTGGTATGGGTTATCGCTTACGTTACAACTTCCATTTGAATGGTCATATTTCTTAGGGAGTGCGCGAGGACTTAACAGCATTATTTCTCAGTTTATACCAAGTGTACCAGATATGTATACTAAAACATATTTAGCAAGAATGGAAATGACGTTTGGTTATGATGGTCTTAGTAATTGGCATACAATTTTCCCTTGGCTTGCAAGTGATTTTACTTTTATTGGAACCTTGATATTTATGGGGTGTATAGCTTATATCTATGCCAAGAGTTGGAAGCAAACAGTTGAATATGACAATCCTATTTCATTTATAATGTTTTCAACATTGAATATCATGTATTTGTACTTAACCGCTAATAATCAGCTTTTTGTACAAAGAGGGTCTACGGTAGCGACATTTATAATATTTGGCATTTGGTTTTTAAAAAGTAAATATTATAACTTTAGAAAAAATTAAGAGGTTAATGAACTTTAACTACTTCAAAAGTAAAGCAGAGTAATGACGATACCAATGATGACTATCACAAATTGAAATATAAATACTGAAAGGAGATTATTCCATGAGTAAAAAGATGTTTTATATAGCAAATAGCTCTTTTCCATCAAATACTGCTTACGCTACGAGAATATATTATCTTTGTAAAATATATGAGTATTTAGGATATGAAATTACGGTAATTTCTACAGAAGGTGAGAATGGAAATATTTCTTGGTTAGACAAAGATTCAATCAGAATTGAGACATTTTTTCCTAAAATTACTGGTTGGAAAATGAACTTGAAGAATCTAATATTTGGAGGAAAAGAATTAAAGAGAACGCTTCTTACTTTATCTGATGAAAAACCAGATGTTGTTATTATGGGGGGGGGTTATACCCGTCTATTTAAGACTGTGAAAGACTTTTGTAATGAATCTTCTGCAAAATTAATAATTGAGGTTTGTGAATGGTTTAATGCGAGTCAATTCCATCTAGGGTGTTTTGGACCGTTCTACTGGGATAATAGAATTGCGTTAAGATTACTTTACAAAAAGGCCGATGCAATAATAACAATAAGTTCATACCTAGAAGAGTATTATAAAAAATTTAATATCAAAACCGTAAGAATACCTACTATACTTGATTCAGACTACATAAAAGAAGTTAGCGACAGCAAATTTGACAACAATAAACTAAATATAGTATACGCAGGATTCATTGGGAAAAAGAAAGATATGTTAGACGTAGTAATAAAAGCATTGATGGAAGAACCAGGTTTACAAAAGCATATTCATCTTCACATAATTGGCCCTTCTGAAGAAACTATAAGGAGCCAACTTGGGATTAGTAGGGCGTCGTATAATTATTTAAAATCGTGTATAACAGTATATGGTCCATTATCTCGTGAAGTATCTTTAGAATATGTCGCAAAAGCAGATTTTACGATTCTCATTAGACCAGATACATTAAATGCAAGAGCTGGTTTTCCAACTAAGGTTGCTGAAAGTATGCTTCAGGGGACTCCAGTAATTGCAAATCTAACGAGCGATATTGGATTGTACTTAAAAGACATGGAAACTGGAATTGTTGTGTATGGAAACACGGTCAATGATGTAATTGATGGGTTAAGAAAAGCAATTGCGTTAGATTATCCATCGATTCAAAATATGCGCAGTAAATGTAGAACTGTAGCAAAAAAAAATTTCGACTATCGCTGTTATATAGAAAAAATTAGAGATCTACTTAATTCTATAAATGTAAATTGAGGTGGTTGGTATGAACAAAGTAAGCATTTTAAAGAAGCTTAAGATTGATGGACTATTAAAATTCATACCAGATTCATTATATTTACGGTTTGCGTATTATGTTAAAGTGGGTAAAAAGCTTAATCTTAGAAATCCTCAGACTTTCAATGAAAAAATTCAATGGCTAAAACTATATGATCGAAAGCCTGAGTATACAAAGTTAGTTGATAAGTATGAAGTGAGAAAATACATCGCGGAAACGATTGGTGAAGAATATTTAATACCGCTTTTAGGAGTATACGATAATTTTGATGAAATAGATTTTGATGCTTTACCAAATGAATTTGTATTAAAACCTAACCATACCTCAGGAAACATTTATATATGCAAAGATAAATTAAAGATTAATTATGTTGAGCTAAAAAAAGAAGTCAATATGTGGCTTAAACGAAGGTATTATTGGGTTCATCGAGAATGGCCGTATAAAAATATTAAACCAAGAATTATATGTGAAAAATATATGGTGGATGAATCTGGCATAGAACTTAAAGATTACAAAATATTTTGTTTTAACGGTGAACCTAAATTGATTCAAGTTGATTACGATCGATTCAGTGGACATAAGAGAAACTTGTATGACACTGAGTGGAATTATATACCTGCTTCTATTCAATATCCTACAGATCCTAATACGATTATTAAAAAACCGAATAAGTTAAATGAAATGCTCAAGCTAGCTAGAATATTATCGAAAGATTATCCACATGTAAGGGTGGACTTCTATTACGTTAATGACAGAATTTATTTTGGAGAAATGACGTTCTATCATGGGGCGGGTTATGAAAAATTTGAACCAGAAAGTTTAGAAATGGAAATGGGTAGTTGGTTAGAATTGCCCTCAAAAATAAGTAAGTAAATTAGGAGGAGTAGTATGCAATTAATAATAGCTGGTGACTTAGTACCAACACAATCAAATATAGACTTATTCAGCAATGCCGACATAACGGCTTTACTTGGCGAAGAACTACTTTCAGTATGGAATTCTGCCGATATTCGCATATTCAATTTAGAAGTGCCTCTTACAGATAAGGAAGATCCCATTGATAAGTGTGGACCTAACCTTATTGCTCCCACAAGTACTGTAAATGGAATTAAAGCGCTAAATCCTTCGTTACTTACTTTGGCAAATAACCACATTCTAGATCAAGGAATGCAAGGGTTTAAATCGACTCAGGATATATTGAATAAGAATGAAATTCCCTTTATTGGAGTAGGAGAGAATTTATCTGAAGCAAGTAAGCCTTATATATTTCAAAAAGATGGTTTGAAGATAGGTATATATGCTTGTGCAGAACATGAATTTTCTATAGCAACTAAAAATACTTCTGGTGCAAATCCGTTTGATCCGCTTGAGAGTTTTGATCATATAGTGACATTAAAATCACAATGTGATTATGTCATTGTATTATATCATGGAGGAAAAGAACATTATCGATTTCCATCGCCATATCTTCAGAAAGTATGTAGAAAGATGACAGAAAAGGGAGCTGATTTGGTGGTATGTCAACATAGCCACTGTATCGGAGCTTATGAACAATATAATGGTTCGACAATTATTTACGGACAAGGAAATTTTATATTTGATCTTTCTGAAAGCGAATATTGGCAAACAGGTTTATTGGTAAAAATTATAGTATCAGGTAGCTCGAGAATAGAATTCATTCCGATTTGTAAATCTGGTAATGGCATAGTTATTGCAAATGATGGTCAGAGGGAAAAAATATTAAATGAATTAGAAGAAAGATCAATTAAAATTAGAGATGAGGAGTTTGTTGAGCAACAATATAGAAAACTTGCTTTAGAAAATCGAAATTTTTATCTAAGTCAAATATCTGGGTTTCCGAGATGGTTGAGAGGAATAGATAAGAAAATTTTGCATGGAAAACTAATCAATAGTTTATTTAATAAAAGAAAACTTGCTTGTATTAGAAATATTATTGAATGTGAAGCACATAGAGAATTATTATTAAAAGCTCTTAATGAATAATGATACGTAATAATTTTAAAATATTATTTATAACAAAGAGGTGTGAAAATGTTTAAAAACAAAACAATATTAATAACAGGAGGAACAGGGACTTTTGGTAACGCTGTTCTAAAAAGATTTCTAAATACTGAAATAGGTGAAATCAGAGTTTTCTCCCGTGATGAAAAAAAGCAAGATGATATGAGAAAATTTTATAAGAACGATAAAATTAAGTTTTACATAGGGGATGTTAGAGACCTATCAAGCATAAAAAATGCAATGTATGGAGTAGATTATGTTTTTCATGCAGCTGCATTAAAGCAAGTTCCATCGTGTGAGTTCTTTCCGATGGAAGCAGTAAAGACAAATATAATAGGCACAGATAATGTACTTACTGCGGCTATAGAAGTAGGAGTAAAAAAAGTAATTTGTCTATCAACAGATAAAGCAGCCTACCCAATAAATGCTATGGGTATTTCTAAAGCAATGATGGAAAAAGTATTTATAGCAAAATCAAGAACAGTATCACCGGATAAAACACTTATTTGTGGAACACGTTATGGTAATGTTATGGCTTCAAGGGGTTCTGTTATACCACTTTTTGTTCAACAAATTAAGAGCGGGCAACCTTTAACAGTTACAGACCCGAATATGACTAGATTTTTAATGAGTATTGATGAAGCAGTAGAACTAGTAATATATGCTTTTAAAAACGCTAAAGCAGGAGATATTATGGTTCAAAAAGCTCCATCTACTAAGATAGGTGATCTTGCTCAAGCTATAAAAGAAATCTTTAATGCAGACAATGAAATAAAAATAATTGGTACTAGACATGGTGAAAAACTCTATGAGACTCTACTTACTAAAGAAGAGTATTTAGTAGCTGAAGATTTAGGAGGATTTTTCAGAGTACCTGCCGATAACCGTGACTTAAACTATGACAAGTATTTTGTTGAGGGTAATAAAAAGTTATCAGAATACAAAGAATACAACTCTCATAACACAGAAATTTTGAATGTTGAACAAATAAAAGAAAAGTTACTAACATTAGATTATATAAAACGAGAGTTGCAAGATGGTTATAGTGCTCAAGAAGTTGCAGCTTCTTTTAAATAATCTAATAAAATATAAATTGAAAGGTTGAAACTAAAATGAAAATATTAGTTACAGGCTCAAGAGGTTTTATAGGTAAAAACCTTGTAGCTGAATTAAAGAATAGAGGATATGAAAATATTTATGAATCTAATAGAGATACTGATAAGTGCCTTTTAGACAAGTATACAAAAGAATGTGAATTTGTTTTTCATTTAGCGGGTGTAAATCGTCCCAAAAATGAAGAAGAATTGATGGAAGGGAATTTTGGATTTACTTCTGAGTTATTAGAATTACTTAAAAAACACAATAACAAAGCCCCAATACTCATTACATCTTCTATACAAGCTGAAAGGGATAACCCCTATGGTAGAAGTAAAAAAGCAGGAGAAGATTTAGTTTTCTCTTACGGTAAAGAAACAGGTGTAAAAGTATTTGTTTATCGTCTACCTAATGTTTTTGGTAAATGGTGCAGGCCAAATTATAACAGTGCTATAGCAACATTTTGTCATAATATAGCTCATGATTTACTTATTACTGTGAATGATCCAAGTGTAGTGATGAATCTTGTATATATAGATGATGTAGTAGAAGAATTTATAAGAGCTTTAAGTGGGAATGAAAATAGAGCGGGAGATTTTTGTGAAGTTCCAATTGTTCATACAATTACCCTTGGGGAGATTGTTGACTTAATTTATTCATTTAAGAGGAGTAGAGAAGAACGTTCTATACCAAACATGTCTGATGAGTTTACAAAGAAGTTATATAGTACATACTTAAGCTATTTACCTAAAGACAAATTTAGTTATGAGCTTAAAATGAATGTAGACAGCAGAGGTTCTTTTACAGAGTTTATAAAGACTTTGGATAGAGGGCAAGTTTCAGTAAATATATCAAAACCAGGAGTTACAAAGGGAAATCATTGGCATAATACAAAAAATGAAAAGTTTCTTGTAGTAAGTGGAAAAGGCGTTATTCGTTTTAGAAAAATTGATTCTGATGAAATTATTGAGTATTATGTCAGTGGAGATAAATTAGAAGTTATAGATATACCACCAGGTTATACCCACAACATTGAAAATCTTGGTGAAACAGACATGGTAACAATAATGTGGGCAAATGAACCTTTTGATCCAGAAAAACCAGATACATATTATTTGGAGGTTTAATATATGAAGAAACTAAAAGTAATGACAGTAGTTGGAACAAGACCAGAGATTATAAGACTTTCACAGGTTATTAAAAAATTTGAAGAATCAGAAGCGATAGAACATATATTAGTTCATACAGGACAAAATTATGATTATGAATTAAATGAGGTGTTTTTTAAGGACTTAGACTTAAAAAAACCAGATTATTTTTTAAATGCAGCAACAGGAACTCCCATGGAGACTATAGGTAATATTTTAATTAAAATAGATCCCATTTTAGAAGAAGTTAAGCCAGATGCTTTTTTGGTTTTAGGTGATACAAACAGTTGTTTATGTGCTATTGCAGCAAAGAGAAGACACATACCTATATTTCATATGGAAGCTGGTAATAGATGCTTTGATCAAAGAGTGCCAGAGGAAACAAATAGAAAGATAGTTGACCATATTGCTGATATAAATTTAACCTATAGCGATATAGCGAGAGAATATTTAATAAGAGAAGGATTTCCAATAGATAGAATAATAAAAACAGGAAGTCCTATGTATGAAGTAATAAATGCTAAAAAAGAAGATATTGAAAAATCTGATGTACTTGAAAGATTAGGACTTGAAAAAGAGAAATATTTTGTAGTATCAGCTCATAGAGAGGAGAATATTAATTCAGAAACAAACTTCTTTGATTTGGTTGATAGTTTAAATGCTATAGCAGAAAAGTATGAGCTACCTATTATAGTAAGTACTCATCCAAGAACAAGAAAAATGATAGAATTAAAAGGAATAAAATTTAATTCTTTAGTTAAAACTATGAAACCATTAGGCTTTAATGACTATATTAAAATTCAAATAAATGCAAAGGCTGTTTTAAGTGATAGCGGAACCATTAGTGAAGAATCATCAATACTTGGACTAAGAGCCCTTAATATAAGACAAGCCCACGAAAGACCAGAAGCGATGGAAGAAGCTTCAGTTATGATGGTAGGACTTAAAAAAGAGAGAATTCTTCAAGGACTTGAGGTATTAGAGGCACAAAAAAAAAATACATTAAGACTTGTGAGTGACTATAGTATGCCTAATGTGTCTGATAAAGTATTAAGGATAATATTGTCCTATACTGATTATGTAAACAGGGTTGTATGGGGGAAATAAATTTTATATAGCCTTAATCTCATAAAACTTTCAAAATATATTGTATTAGTGTTGTGTTATTTATTATTTGGTTGCGTCAGATAAAGTATGAGGATTCCCTAAAAGCTGGAATCAAGAGGCAGTAGCTAACAAACCAAGCGAAAATATCAAAAACAAGACAGAATAATAGAGCAGCAAACACCCTTTGAAGAAGCCCAAAAGGCATACAATACCCTGGGGTAAAGGATTGGTTCAAAACCAGTATAGGTTACCTTCCGGAACCTGTCAAGGGTAAAGGCTACCGCCCCAGCTAGCGCTGGCCCTTGACAGAACCCGTCAGGCAATCAGGAAAGTAGCCAGAACCAATCCCAGTTAAGCAGCGTAATCAACGAACCACCGAATCAGATTTGCCCAGTTATCAATCAGTTTACCCCTGTTATCCTTAAGGGGTAGAGGCGGCCTATTATCGAAAGCGGCATGAGGTTTCAAATGATTGTAGAAGAGGTGAAAAAGCAGAGCATGAGCCACAGCACCATCAAAAGAGCCAAAAGACTTATGGCGTTTATAGTGAGCCTTATAAGAGCCAAATAAGCGTTCCAGGCGGTTTTTATACGGTCTATAAGTATACCAATCCCCATCAGGAGTAAACCCAATTACAGGGCGATGACGTATACTAACACCGAAAAAAGAGTGAGCAGCCTGAACCGCAATATCATAGATAGGAGCCTTATCAGTGACGAGAATGAACTCACGCTTACCATACCGGTCAACGACTTCCTTAAGAATAAACAAAGCAGCTTTAGCATCACAATGAGAAGAAAGATGTTGAGAGATAATAAAACCCCTTAAGCCATCACAAGCAGTAAAGAGATAATGCCACTTGCCCTTAACCTTAATATAAGTCTCATCAATCACAACAATACCTGACAGAGGAAGAGCAAATAACTTAACCAAAGGAGCAAGATAAGCAGCCAAAGAAACCACCCAGGATTGAATAGTTTCATAGGAGACCCGAACCTGCCAGAACTGCTTTATAGCAAAAGCAGCCTGTCTTAAAGACAACCCGAGGCTGATATACAAATTAACAGCCTGAGCAATCAGAAATGGCCCGAAATGGCTTTTAGCAAGGTTGACCGGTGCAATTAGTCGGGGAAGCACATTTAAGCTTCTCAGGGTCGAAATCAAAGGCTCTGAAGCGATATCTACGGTGCTGTTTAACCCATTTAGGACAGTTATCATTACGGCACTTAAAAATCAAGAAATTTTTCCTGCGTTTATCCTGGGATAAAGCATAACCACAGAAAGGGCAGCGATAAGTAGGGTATTTCTTTTTAGGAACAGGCTTTTCAGGTGCCCACTGGTGTTTACAGACCTTGCACTGGAGTTTCTGATAACCTTCAGGATCTTTACCGAAACTGCATAAATAGCTGCAGGAGCACCACATACAGGGCATTCATCGACATCCACGTTAAGAGGCTTAATGCGTCTAACAGGAGAAATGGAATCCCCTTTAGCACGAGCTTCAGAAAGGATTAATTTAAAATCTTTTTTAACTCTTTTTTCCTCAACAACAGGTAAATGGTCTTTGAGAGGAGATAGAGTTTTATAGCCTGGAGGCTTATCAGTATAAGGTTCAATATCAACTTTAAATTAAAATGTTTTGAGGCAACAAGAAAAATTTTTGAGCAAAAGTTCAGTAAAAAACCTAGAAGGAAATTGCGTAGTGGTTGTCGAAATATAACCTAGGATTCCCTCCTTTGTGGGTTTTAGGGTTATGGTTTCTCAACTACTACCTACGACACCAAGGGGAGGGAATCCTTCTTTTTTCTCAAATCTTTTTATACCAAGTATTTTAAGATTTGATAACCATTGAAATTAGGGTCTTATCTGACATAACTTATTATTTTTAAAGGAGTTTTATATATGGAGATGAATAAAAATTTAAAGATTTTAATTACCGGTGCTACTGGTTTCATAGGTTTTCACTTATCTAATTTACTACTAGATGAAGATTATGAAATAATAGGAATCGATAATCTTAATGACTATTATAACCCAAAACTAAAAGAAGATCGATTAACGATACTTAAACAAGACAACAACTTTATATTCCACAAAGTAGATCTTAAAGACAAAGCAGAAGTAGATAAAATATTCGAAACATATAGACCAGAGTATGTAATTAACCTAGCAGCTCAAGCTGGAGTTAGATACTCAATAAAAAATCCATATACTTATGTGGATTCAAATTTAGTTGGATTCATGAATATTCTTGAAGCTTGTAGAAACTATCCAGTAAAACATTTACTTTATGCTTCTTCAAGCTCTGTATATGGAGGCAATAAAGTAGTACCTTTTTCAACAAATCATAACGTAGACCATCCAGTGAGTTTATATGCTGCAACAAAGAAATCAAATGAGTTAATGGCCCATACATATAGTCATCTCTATGGTATACCTACAACAGGGCTAAGATTTTTCACAGTATATGGTCCTTGGGGAAGACCCGACATGGCTTATTTTTCATTTACAAAAAATATAATAGAAGGAAACCCTATTAAAGTATTTAACCATGGAAATATGGAAAGAGATTTTACATATATAGATGATATAGTTGAAGGGATATCTAAATTATTAGATGTTATTCCCAAACCTAATCCAGATTGGGATGAAACAAAGGATGATATAAGTACAAGTTTTGCTCCATACAAGATATACAACATAGGAAATAATCAGCCGGTAAAACTAGAAAGATTTATATCTATCCTTGAAGAAAAAATAGGTAAAAAAGCTAATAAAATATACATGGACATGCAACCAGGAGATGTATTAAGAACATATGCAGATGTTTCAGATTTAGAAAGAGATATTGGATTTAAACCATCTACAAGCATTGAAGAAGGTTTAGGTAAGTTTGTTGATTGGTATAAGGAATATTATAATGTAAAGCTTTAAATGCCGTTATTACTCAAAACAAGGGGGACATTACATATGAAAATAGCTGTAGCAGGTATAGGATATGTAGGATTATCAATAGCAGTTTTATTAGCGCAGCACAATGAGGTGACAGCCCTTGATATCATTCAAGAAAAAGTAGATATGGTAAATAGAAAGGAATCCCCTATAGTAGATAAAGAAATTCAAGAATTTCTAACTACAAAGGAATTAAACCTAGTAGCAACTACAGATAACTATAAAGCTTATAAAGATGCAGAGTTTGTTATAATAGCAACACCTACAGACTATGATCCAGAAAAAAATTATTTTAATACTAGAACTGTAGAAAGTGTTATTGCAAATGTACTTGCAATAAATCCAGATGCAGTAATGGTTATTAAATCAACTGTACCAGTAGGATACACAGAAAGAGTAAAAGAAATGTTTGATATAGATAATATTATTTTCTCACCAGAGTTTTTAAGGGAAGGAAAAGCTTTATATGATAACCTTTATCCTTCAAGAATTATTATAGGAGAAAGGTCTGAAAGGGCTAAAAAATTTGCAGATTTATTAGTACAAGGGGCAATAAAGAAAGATATTCCTGTATTATATACTAATCCAACAGAAGCAGAGGCTATAAAACTTTTTGCGAATACATATTTAGCTATGAGGGTTGCCTTCTTTAATGAATTAGATACATATGCAGAACTCAGGGGACTGAATACGAAGCAAATAATTGAAGGTGTTTGCCTTGACCCTAGAATAGGGAATTATTATAACAATCCTTCTTTTGGCTATGGTGGGTATTGTCTGCCAAAGGATACAAAACAATTACTGGCAAATTATCAAGATGTTCCCAATAATATAATTAGGGCAATAGTAGATGCTAATAGGACGAGGAAAGACCATATAGCTGATATGATAATCAAAAGAAATCCCAAGATTGTAGGCGTATATAGATTAACAATGAAAAAGGATTCTGATAACTTTAGACAATCTGCTATTCAGGGGGTAATGAAAAGAATTAAAGGCAAGGGAATAGAAGTAGTAGTATATGAACCGGTGTTAAAGGAAGAGTCTTTCTTTAACTCTAGGGTAATAAGGGATTTAGATGAATTTAAGAAAATATCCGATGTAATATTAGCAAATAGAATGTGCGAGGAGTTAAATGATGTGAAAGAGAAGGTATATACAAGGGACTTATATAATCGGGATTAGATAAAAAAAGGGGGATAACCACCAATGAAAGTCCGCAAAGCAATAATACCGGCTGCAGGTCTCGGTACCCGATTTTTACCTGCAACAAAGGCACAGCCTAAAGAAATGCTTCCTATAGTAGATAAGCCTACTATACAGTATATCATTGAAGAAGCTATCGAGTCAGGCATTGAAGAAATACTTATTATTACAGGCAGGAATAAGAGGGCTATTGAGGACCATTTTGACAGGTCTATAGAGCTTGAGTTAGAGCTTGAAAAAAAGAATAAAAAAGAGCTTTTATCTTTAGTAAGGGATATTTCAAATATGGTAAATATCCATTATGTAAG